>JBBRDU010000033.1:0-27749 GCA_038203615.1 Chthoniobacterales bacterium | reverse complement strand
CGGCACGGACCTTGATCACTTCGTCACTGTCCGACTCGAACAACCCGGAACCGGTGAACCTGCGGCGCTGCTCGTCCCCCACGACGAATTGCTCAAGACCTGCAAGGCCTGCGGCAATGGCGAAGAGGTCCTCGTCGAGAAGAGCGGCGAAGCCACCGCCGCAATTAAATACCGGATCGGCCAGCAAGTCGTGGAAACCAAAGTCGAATCGCTGCCGGTCGATGAAT
Source organism: Chthoniobacterales bacterium (assembly GCA_038203615.1). Classification (GTDB taxonomy): domain Bacteria; phylum Verrucomicrobiota; class Verrucomicrobiia; order Chthoniobacterales; family UBA10450; genus JBBRDU01. Next base: position 27,522 of record JBBRDU010000033.1, on the reverse strand, counting down.
TACCGGAAATCCCAAGAATCAAGAGCGATGCAATTGCGTTACCCGACACGGTGCGCCAGTCCATCCACGAGGCGCTGCAATGTGCGAGCACCGATGAGACCCGCCTCATCCTCAATGGCGCCTACCTCGACGTGTCGAAGCCCGAAGCCAATTACGTGGTCGGCACCGATGGCCGGCATTTGTTCAGTAGCAATTCCTTCGCGCTGCCGTTGAACGAATCGCTGATCATCCCCACCCACAAGTTCATTGGGTGGAAGGAATTCAACAGCGACGGTGAATGGCAACTCAAAGTGACTACCGGCGCGAGAACGGATGAACCCGGCCATTTGCAAATCAGCAGCCGGCGCTGGCGTTTCATCATGCGTCAGATCGACGGGAATTATCCCAACTGGCGACAGGTCGTGCCGACTCCCGACAGTTTCGCCACGACAATCGAATTCGAGGCGGATGTCGAGGGGGTGCTCCAGACCATTCAGCGCATGCCCTGCGACGATGCCGTGAATTTCGCCATCGGACTGGAGTGGAGCGGAGGCAAACTCGCGCTCCTCGGCCGGTCGCCCGGTGCCGAGAACTGGACACGCATCGAAATGGAGGGAGTGAAAAGCCGCGGCAAGGACGTGAAGATCTTCCTCAATCGGAACCTCCTCACCAAGGCGCTGCACTTCGGCCTCACGAAAGCCGAAACGATCGACGCCCTTTCGCCGCTGCGCTTCAGCAACGGCGGTCGGCAGATGATCGTGATGCCCACGCGTCCCAATCCCGCGCCGACCCAGGCGCCACAACCCACACCAGTGACCCCTGCGGCTCAAAACGAGCCAACGGCTCCAAACCCTCCGCCCTCGGCGGACCAACCCAAGGAGGAACCCATGCCCGATACCAACGGCACCAATACTGGCGCGGCCAAACGTCCCGCCACAACCGCCCCGGAAACGACCGAGAAACCCGCGCTCGAAACTGCGCTGGCCCAACTCGAAATCGTCCGTGGTGAATTCCGCAACGCCATTGCCGGCCTCCACAAACTCGGTGACGCCCTGAAACAGGCGCAACGCGAGAACAAGGCCAGCGACAAAGAAATCTCGTCCGTGCGCGCAACCCTCCGGTCGCTCCAGACCGTCCGCATCTAGTCCCGTAAATAGATCGCGAAGGCCGCACACGATGTCCGGGTCGGATGAGCGCAAGCTTGTCCGGCCCGGCTTCGTTCAACCGCCACAACACTATCAATCAAATTGCGCCGACAATCGTCGCGTGCACCAAACAGAAAGGAAAAACCATGGTCGCAATTCTTGACCAAGCACCACCCATCCAACGCCCGCGCCCGAACCTCATTTTGCACTGCGGTGCGCAGAGGGTTGAGCGCCACGACGTTCAGCGCATCCCGACGCCTCGTGCCACGGACACCTGGACGCCCATCCCGCATCTCGAACTCGTCACCCACGTCGAGCGCACGTTGCAATCCAACGGCCTCGTCGTCGGTACGCAAGCGCACAGCCTGAGCCACGAAGGTCTGCGCTACTTCGGCCTCATGGAAATCCAGCGCGCTGAATCCGCCGAGGATTACTGCTGGGTTCTCGGCCTGCGGAATTCGCACGACAAGACCTTCCCGGCCGGGATTGTGGCCGGAGCGCAAATATTCATTTGCGACAATTTGTCGTTTTCGGGGGAGGTGAAAATCGCCCGGAAACACACCACGCACATCGTCCGTGATCTGCCCCGTCTCGTACAGTCCGCTGTCGGTCAGCTCATGGACCGGTGGCACCATCAGGACACCCGGCTCTCGACGTATAAATTGACGGAGATCGAGGATCGTACCGCACATGATCTCGTCGTGCGCGCCACCGATGTTGGCGTGTGCCCGAACAAGCTGATTCCGCGTGTGCTCCACGAATGGCGTGAACCTCGACATGAAGCGTTTCAGCCTCGCAATGCGTGGTCGCTCTTCAATGCCTTCACCGAGGCATTGAAGGGTAACCTCATCGAGCTGCCGCGGCGAACCGAGGCACTCCACGGTCTGCTCGATACCCATGTCGGGCTGCACTCACCGTCATGAGCCGGCCGACGAAAATCGAGCGGGAGCACTATGCCAAACTGGTTGGGCGCCAGATCACCGCGATTCTGTGGGAAGAACTGGAGGGACAGGCACTGCCGGTCCTCCTCCTCAATGGCTGGGACCGCGACGGAAACGCAGCGACTGTCACAGTGCTTGCAGACCCCGAGGGCAATGGTCCCGGGCATCTGGATCACCAATTGTAACGCGAGACGCACATGGAAGCCGGGCCGGGATTTCCGGCCCGGCTTCCTCGCGTTTTAGGAACCAAACAGCAAACCACGAAAGGAACAATTATGAGCAAGAATTCATTCCACAAGGGGAACGTCATCGTGCGCGCTGACGCCGCATATCCCCAGGGGGCGCTCGTAGTCGACGGATTCAACTCTTCCGCGCACCTGCTCGCTCATCCGATGGGCGGTGGGCTGCAACTCATCATTCCACCATCTGATGTACCACAATTCGGGATTGCCAATGAGTGGGAGAAAACGTCGGTCTTCCGCCGTGCGCAATTCAGCATCGAGGGCATCGCTGAAAAGTTCCGGGGCTGGACGGACGGTCATCATTGGAATGGTTGGGCCATGCCATTCTTTGAAGGTGGGGAGGCACTCAGAGTTGTCGCCGTGTTCGACCCGAATGACGCCCGCTACGAAGCCGCGACCGACTCGTTCATCACGGTCACCGCGGACGGCGAAGAGGAATCATGGCACGGTGAAATCATCGCACTCCCGGACGGCGGCACCGCGAAGCTTTATCCGGTGGGGGCCGGCTCATGGATTTGGGAAGAGGAGGATTGGTCATGGGCCTGACATTTCATTACGAATTCACCGCGTCCGCCGACACGCCCGCATCCCAATTAGAGGAGTTTCTGCGCGACGTGGAGAGATTGGCCAAGCACCTCGGCTTCGCGCCGACCATTGTTTTGAATGCCAAGTTCGACACCCAAGAACGACGGGATTACGCGCGGCGGCTCGGTGGCAGCTACGCGGTGCAGGACGAAAGGCTCAAAGGCGTCGCCCTTCCATTGGAAGGCCAAGTTCGGGATTACGACGCCATCGCTGGCCAGTGTCGATTGATCCCCGAAAGCGGTGTCTTCCTCGTGCTCACCGATGAGCGCGGTCGCGAATCCTGCTTCGGGTTCTTCAAATTCCCGAAGGAGATTCTCGATACCCATGGCAGGAGCATTGTGCCCACCGGCTTCGACGGCGCGTGGTCTTTTCGTGATTTCGTCGATTCACCTGATCCGCGCTACCGGGAGATCGTGAGGCGCTTCGAGACGGCGGGTTACGCCAAATGGGTGAAGGACGAATACGCCTGAGTGATCAGAAAAGCAGACCGGCTGGCTCGGCCTGCTTTTTTAGCTGTCGGGCGATAAGCTTCGGCCAGCTCGACTTTCCGGAATGCTGGTGGGGCAAAAAGATGTGGCCGCGCCTGGTCGCTCAACTCACCGCCGCCGGCGAGGAGTGGTTGCGCGGCGCGCTCGAGCCGCAGCGGGCCATCGCCCAGGCTCTCCATGCACAGATCCTCGAACTCGATGCCCGGATCACGGCGGTAGCCGCCGCCACGGTCGATATCCCATTGCCGCATGGCCTTGGCCAATTGACGGCCTTGACCGCTTGCGTGGAGGTCATGGATTGGCAGCGCTTCAGCAATCGCAAGAAGGTCGGCAGCTACCTGGGCTGTGCGCCCAGCGAAAGCAGCACGGGCGCCGACGGCCAACTCCGCGGTGGCATCGATCGGCAAGGCAACCGGCGTTTGCGCAGCTTGCTCACCGAGGCGGTCTATCGGCTGTTGCGCTGGGAACCGCGCTGGCGCGCCTTCGCCAAGTGGGGACCGATCATCCAGAGTCACGGCAGCTCCGTGCGCAAGAAGAAGGCCGTCATCGCCTGCGTGCGCTTGCTTTTCATAGACCTGCGGCGGCTCTTCACCCACCGCGCCACTCTCGGCGCCCTCGGCGCCCTCGGCGCTTCCAGCCGCGCCAGCAGGCTGCGGAGGTGGATGCCACGGACACGCAAGGACGCGTATTGTGCGCTGAGTAGGTGGGTGCACACTGGGAACAGAAGCACGGAGGTTGACAGAGACCGAGATGCACCGGGTGCCGGTTAGCGGCGTGATCATCTCCTGCCGATCAACATGGCGCGATTGGGTTGTGATATAATTAAGTTATTAGACCGTCGAAATGAATCGAATGTGACATTTGTGTGACATTTTCCAAAGGAAATCCATGCCGATCGACTCATATCGCCGCAACGCCGGCTCAGAGCCGGAGCTTATAGAACCAATGTTCTCCAAAGTTTTACTCCCCATGAAGAAAATGTGCTTGGCGCCCATAGCGTGTATCGCATCGTTTTTATGCGGTACGACATATGCTGCTCAGCCGACCGTCGCTGTGAGTTGCGTTTCTCGCAGTGATGGTGCGCGGGAAGTTTCATTCGACGCAGAACTGCGGCCCTACATGGAGATCGAACTCCATGCGAAGGTGACCGGCTATCTCGATTCCATGAAGGTGGATATCGGCGACGTCGTCCGGGAGGGTCAACTCCTAGCCACGCTGGACGTCCCGGAACTGAAAATCGAACTGGAGCACTCGCTGGCGGAAGCTCGCCGCAGCCGCGCCGAAGTGGAACGGGTGCGTGCAACCTCCGACGAGGCGCATGTCGATTTCGTCCGACTCACCGCCACGGATAAAGCGCAACCCCACTTGATTGCGGCCCAAACTCTTGATTCTGCCAAAGCTCACGACAGATCGGCCGCAGCGACGCTGGAGGCCGCAAATGAGCAAGCCAATGTCGCGGAGTCGGAGGTGAAAAAGTTGCGTGCCATGCTGGACTATTCGCAGATCACCGCGCCATTCGCAGGAGTTGTAACAAAGCGTCATGCCGATCCTGGGGCTTTGATTCAAGCGGGAACCAGCACCGGCGCCCTGCCAGTGGTCCGACTTTCCGAGAATGACAGGTTGCGGGCCGTGTTCCCCGTCTCCATTTCGTTCGTATCCAATATCAGGGTGGGCGATCCGGTCGAACTGCATATCACCTCCCTGAACAGGACCATTTCGGGAACGATAGCCCGATTCGCCCGAAAAGTGGAAACGTCGACGCGCACCATGGAAGCCGAGGTAGATGTGCCTAATGCCGATCTCTCGCTTCTCCCCGGCATCTACGCAGTCGCGGTGCTCAAAACGGAACAGAAAAAGAATTGCCTGTTCGTTCCCATCGAAGCGGTCCTGCGCGAAAAAACGGGGGCGAGCGTTTACGTCGTCAATAAGCAACACCTTGTCGAGGTCCGAACGGTCACCGTGGGCCTTGAGACGCCGACGAAGATTGAGATCCTGAGCGGCGCGGAAGAAGACGAAATGGTTCTTTTAGGAAGTCGCGCCCAAGTCACCCCCGGAGACAGCGTTCAACCAAAGCTGATTCAGACCTCGAAGGTGAACTAGAGATTATGGGTGAAGCTCTTTCCGGGGAGTTGGTCGAAGCGCTAAAAGGACTCGACACTTGCAGTGTTTCCAACGCCATCGAGCGACTGACTGAGCGGCTTCGTAACGTAGGCTTCGCCGGCCGAACGATTCGCCGCATCACGGCGTCCCCCACCTCATTGGTTGGCTTTGCAGCGACCGTACGCATTCGGTGTTCCCACCCGCCCATGCCAGGGCAGGTGTACTCAGACCGCACAGACTGGTGGAACTACATCCTGACCGTCCCCACTCCGAGAGTAATCGTGATTGAGGACATGGATGCCGAACCCGGCATGGGAACCCTCCTGGGAGAGGTGCATGCTCACATTTTACAGGCGCTGGATTGCGTGGGCGGAATCACCAATGGGGCCGTAAGGGACGTATCCGCGGTGGAGACGATGGGATTTCAGCTTTTTGCCGCGAGCCTCGGGGTTTCCCACTCGTACGCGCACATCATCGAGTTCGGCGGGACTGTCGATGTCGAAGGAATGACAGTTCACTCGGGTGATCTTCTGCACGGCGACATCCACGGAGTGCTCACAGTGCCGAAAGAGATCGTAGGGGAGATCCCCGCCACGGTGGCCAAGATTCGCGAGCACGAACGTCAAATCATCGATCTCTGCCACTCGCCGGAATTCTCGTTGGAGAAACTTCGCCACGCCGTGAAAGCCTCTTAGCTCGCATCCCCCCTTTCGTGTCGCGATTTGCCATTCGTTATCCATATCTGATTCTGGTTTTTTGCCTCATCACGATCGTTGTCGGGGTAACCAGCCTGACGATGATGCCGGTGGATCTATTTCCAGAAATCAAGATTCCAGTGGTCGTGGTCGCTACCTTCTATCCCGGCATGCCGCCGGAGCAGATTGAACAGGATCTCACCTCGCGACTCGAACGCATGCTCACACTGGCCGGAGGAATCGACCATATGGAATCGCGCTCCCTTCCAGGGGCGAGCCTGATCAAAATCTATTTTCAACCGGGAGCCAGTCCGGACTCTGCCGTCAGCACAGTAGGCAACCTCGCGATGGCCGAGTTACGACGCCTTCCCCCGGGCACCCTCCCCCCCGTGGTACTCAAATTCGACGCCTCCAGCCAACCCGTCTGCCTGATCACGCTCAAAGGCGAAGGTATGAACGAATCGGAGCTTCGCGATATCGGCCATTACAAGGTGCGCACGCAGGTTGCCGTGGTGCCAGGCGCCGCGCTGCCGCAACCCTTCGGCGGACGCTACCGCCAGATCATGATCTATGTGGACCCGCTCAAACTCGAGGCTCACCAACTCAGCCTCATGGATGTCGTTCGATCCGTGAATGACTCGAATGTGATCCTGCCTGCGGGAGACATCCGGGTGGGTCCATTCGATTACAACATCTACGCCAACAGCGAGGTTGAGCAGATCGCGGACATCGCTGCCATTCCACTGAAAACGGTCGGCCAATCGTCGGTTCTCGTCGGCGACGTGGCGGAAGCGAAAGATGCCTCGCAAAATCAGTATAATATCGTTCGTGTGGACGGCCAGCGATCCGCCTACCAGCCAGTGCTGAAGCAAGGCGGCGACGCCAACACGATTGCCATTGTCAATGGTGTTCGCCAGGCACTGACCAAGCTGGTCGACGTGCCAAAGAAGCTGGTGACACAGGTGGTGTTCGACCAATCCGTCTTCGTCAAGAACGCCGTTGAGAATCTCCTTCACGAAGGGGGCATTGGGCTCGTCCTGACTGGATTGATGATTCTCATTTTTCTGGGAAGCCTCCGCGCCACGGCGGCGGTGTTTCTCTCGATTCCGCTTTCCGCACTGGCGACATTCATCGCCCTGGCCGCCGGCGGAGGAACGATCAATACCATGATCCTTGGTGGGCTCGCCCTCGCCTTTTCGCGCCTGATCGACAATTCGGTGGTCGTCCTGGAGAATATATTTCGGCACCTCGAAATGGGCGAATCGCCCGAGGTTGCGGCCGAAGAGGGCGGCCGCGAAGTGGCGTTGCCTGTTCTCGCCGCGACGCTTACCACCTCGATCGTTTTTTTCCCGGTCATCTTTCTCTATGGGGCCAGTCGATATCTCTTCATGGCGCTGGCCCTGGCTGTCGTGCTCTCCCTGCTGGCTTCCTACCTCGTGGCGCTCACCGTGGTCCCGCTCTTCTGTGCCAAATGGATCAAGCGCGCTCACAACGACAGCGAGGCGAAAGGCTTCAACGGGTGGTTCAATCAAAAGTTCCATGCGCTACTCCACCGTTACGAGGGGCTGTTGAAACGTTCGCTCTTGCGGCCCGCTGCGACCGTTCTGGGATTGTCGGGGCTTTTCCTTCTCAGCCTCACCCTCTACCCGCTGGTTGGCGTCTCGTATTTTCCCCGCACTGATCCAGGGCAGTTCTACATCAACCTCAAGGCACAGTCCGGCACTCGGCTGGAAGTGAACGAGAAACTTGTCGAACAGGTCGAACAAATCTGCCGGGCCGAAGTGCGGAAGGACGACCTTGAACTGATAGTTTCCAATATTGGGATCACGCCGGATTTTTCGGCCATCTACAATTCCAATACGGCCCAGCACACCGCCATCGTCCAGGTCAGCCTCAAGGAAAAGCATCGAATCGGCAGCTACGAATACATGGATCGTGTGCGGCGGCGCATCCGATCCGAGATGCCGCAGATCAGCGCTTACTTTCAATCCGGCGGCCTGGTGGATGCTGTGTTAAACCTGGGTCAGCCGGCGCCTATCGACATTCAAATCAGCGGGTCCAATTTGAAGGCAACGCACGAAACGGCATCCGCCATTGCGCGAAAGGTGAGCGCGCTGCCGGGGGTGAGCGATGTGCTCATTCCGCAGGATATGGACTATCCCGCCGTCCGGCTGGAAGTGGACCGCAAACGCGTCGGGCAACTCGGCCTGACCGCCAAGGAGGTTATCCAGAACATCATTACGGCACTCATGTCCAACGGCCTCATAGCTCCGACTTTCTGGACAGACCCGAAAACCGGAAATGATTACTATCTAACGGTTCAATATCCGGAAAACTACATGAAGGATTTCGACATGCTTCGGGCGGTTCCTATCCGGGCGCCTGGGATGGCCAAATCAGTGCGGCTCGACGCCGTGGCAGACATCCATCACATGACCGGCCCGACCGAGATCTCGCACTATCAGATTCGCCGCGTGATTCATCTATACGTCGCCCCCAAAAATGAAGACGTGGGCGGAGTGATGAAAGGGGTGCGGCGCATCCTGGCCGAAACACAGATTCCCACAGGAGCCACAATCGACGTGCGCGGAAGCGTCGAGAGCATGAGTTCCTCGTTTCGGACATTTGGCCTCGGCTTGATCCTGGCGGTGGTGCTCGTCTACTTGATCCTCCTGGCCCAGTTCAAATCGTTCCTTGATCCTTTCTTGATCCTGCTAGCGGTTCCCACCGGCTTGATCGGCGTCATGCTCACGCTCAGCCTTACCGGAACCACACTCAACGTAATGTCCCTGATGGGCATCGTCATGATGGTGGGAATCGTGGTTTCCAACAGTATCCTGATCGTCGAGTTCGCCCGCCAGTTGCGGGAAGACGGCGAAAGTGTTGAAAACGCGATCATGACCGCGTGTCGCGTTCGTCTGAGGCCGGTCCTCATGACCTCCCTGGCAACGCTCATCGGTCTCTTACCGATGGCTCTAAAACTGGGAACGGGCAGCGAAGCGTACGCTCCGCTGGCCCGTGTCATTATTGGAGGGCTCCTCGTCTCGGTAGTCCTGACCATGTTTATCGTCCCAGCGGCGTATCTCTTGGTTCATCGAACAAAAGGTGGACCCACTCCACCGCCGGACGGGAATGCTACCGACATACTCCTGCGAGCGGAAATGGGGGCGGCAACCTCACCGGTAACGGAAATATGAATAAGCTAATTCTCTGTCTCACCATCGCCTGCTGGGCAGCATCGTCTCGCGTACTCGCAGTCGAAAGTTCCGCATCCCTGACTTTGAAGCAGGCCCGACAGATCGCCCTGAACAAACACCCGCGAATTACGGTGGCCGAGCTATTGGCACTCGCTGCCTCGCAATCCGTAGACCAGGCGCGCTCCGCCTACTTCCCAGTGATCTCTGGAAACCTTGCGGCCGTCCGAGTGGACAAGGACAACACACGCATGGTCTCAGCCGGATTGCCGGTCTCAGCCGTCGTGGATCGCGGTGGCGTGGCCATAACGCTCAATCAACTTATCACAGATTTCGGACGGACGTCGAATCTCACGGCGAGTGCCAAACTAAAGGCACGCTCCGAAGAACAAAATTTGCAGGCGACACGTGCCGCGATCCTTCTGGAGGTGGACAATGCCTATCTCGGGGTATTGCGCGCCGAGTCCCTGAAGCGCGTGGGCGAAAGCACCGTCAAGGCACGTAGTTTCGTGCGAGACCAAGTAGCCGCTTTGGAAAAAAACGAACTTAGATCCACCCTTGATCTCAGTATCGCGGAAGTAAGCCTTCAAGAAGCGGTGCTCCTTCTCTCCCGAGCGGAAAATGAGCTCGAGGCCGGTTTTGCGACATTGGCTGCACTGCTCGACCAGCCAAACGTGATGATTTACCACTTGTCGGATGAGCCTGATCCTACGCAACCGGTCGCCGGGTTGACGGAACTGATCGGCGATGCTTTGCGCAATCGGCCCGATTTGTTGAAGCTGCAATTCGATCGAGACGCCGCCTTGAAATTCGCCCAGGCGGAACAGGCACTCCGCTACCCAACGATCACGGCGCAAGGGGCGGCCGGAGAATTGCCATATCACGATGCCACCACCAATCAAAGTTACGCCGCTGGTGGCATCATTGTGAACTGGCCAATTTTCAACGGCAAACTCTACTCCGCAAAACAGAAGGAAGCCGCCTTGCGTGCTCAAGCCAGCTCTGAGTTGCTTCACGAGGCAACAAATAACGTCGTCCGTGATGTTCGCATCGCCTGGTCTTCAGCGAACAACGCTTTTCGAAACCTTTCCATTACTGCGAAGTTGAGTCAACAAGCGAACCGAAGTCTCGATCTCGCCAAAGCGCGTTACGACAATGGCGGCAGCGGCATGGTGGAGTTGAGCCAGGCGCAATTGAGCCTCACGTCCGCCGAAATCGACGAAGCAAACGCCAGATACGAGTACTTATTGCGTCGGGCGATTCTCGAGTTCCAAACTGGGTCCCTGAAGTAGGAACTCACACTTGTTTTCCACCCCAAACCGCCATCCCCTGAAACAACCAAAATCATGAGTCTCCTCCCCCGATTTCCAACATCGCGCCTTCTTGATGTCCGACGGTTCCCCATGGCGTCCCCAAGGGCGGCAAGAGCCACGTATCTGTCCGTGGCCTTGGCCGCTTGGTCTTTCATGCACTTGGTCCCCGCTGTCGAGGCAAGCACCATGATGGTCCGCAGCCCAGAATCCGCGCAGACATATGCTGACAACTCCCTGTTGTGGCACCAACTCCGATGGATGCCAAGTTCCGGGACGCTCGTCGCGACCATCACCCTGAGCAATCGAAACTACGTTTCGGATATCGAACCGCGCCACGACGAGACATTTACGTTTTCACTGCCGGGAGTGAAGTTCGACCCGTCGAATGAGGTCTTCTATATTCCCGGTCCGCACAACTCGCGAATACCAGTTGCCGCCTTGCACCACGAGTTTCTCGGTAAGAGGGTCAAACTGCTGCCAGGCACGTCGATAGTAGTCACTAAGCGAAGTGGGCTTCTCACGGTGCGGCTCGTCGCCAATCAGAAAACCGATGTGGGGAACTGCTGGCTAGAGCGGTAAGGTAGAGGCCCTCACCCAAGCTGGCTCTTTGTGGGATGCGGCTCCTTTAGCGACGGTGCATGACGGATATCCTCCCCCGCATAATAATAATAGACCTCCTCTGCTATATTCGTGGCATGATCCGCCACGCGTTCGATGGCTCGGGCTACGGTCATCAGATGGAGGGCCCGGTTAACTGTTCTGGAATTCTCCATCATGTGAGTGGTTAGTTCCCGGACGACTTGCTTGTTGATACCGTCCACTGTTCGATCACGCGCGATGATCTCGACGGCCAGGACGTGATTGGCCTCTATAAACGCCGTGATGCTGTCGCGCAGCATCTCCTGCGCCGTATCGGCCATCATAGAAATGTCGATCAGTGGCTTGAGCAGTGGTTCCGTATTCAAATCACGAGCCCGCCGCGCAATCTTCGTAGCCTCGTCGGCGATGCGCTCGAGATTATTGGAAATTTTAGACGCCGTGAGCATCAGTCGGCAGTCTCGGGCTGTGGGCGCATGCGTGGCCATGTAGGTGATCACCATTTCATCAACCCGAATTTCGAGATCATCGATCTGCGCATCGCCCTCTTCCACGGCGTCGCATAACGCGTCATCGCGATCGATCAGCGCGCGCATGGCCAGCGCCATGTGGCGTTCCGTCAGGCTCGACATCAGCAGCAGTTGTTCTTGAATATCGGCAAGCCTTTGTTCCCAAAATTGGCTCATACCGAAAGGGGAGAGGATGCGGAGAGAATTCTGGCGTTGATCATTCGAAATTGTAGAATAACTAGTTTTTCACCAACATAAAAGGTAGTGCAAGCATTTCTGTCGCGTGCCGGTGGCCGCAACTGCCTCATTGTTTGTGTGATGCGAAGTCAGCCGCTTGTTTTACTTACAATTCTCGAAGAAGGGACGGTGTTTGTCGTCGATGGTGTAAGTATGGAGTCCGATGTCCGAGATGTTATGCACGCCATCCACGGCAATGGGGCGAGGAAGCTGCGTAGCAGAACGCCCTCAATGATCGAATCATCCACGATGGTCGAAAATGTGAGCGGTCACTTCCCGGCTAAAGAAGAACGCCCACTCGCAGAGTGAACATTTCCCTTTGATCAATTCAACCCCACTGCCACGTCCAAAAGCCCATGCAGTGCCACGGTGCGCTTGGGCAGCTCGTTGAGGTTCCCCTCCTTGAGCGCCTCGGTGAAGGCGTTGAACAGCGACCAGACGTTCCGGGCCTGGAACGGCTCGTGGCGCGGTTCACGCCATTCGTGCAGCACCCGCGGAATCAGCTTGTTCGGACAGACGCCGACATCGGTGGCACGCACGATGAGATCGTGGGCGGTGCGCTCCTCAATCCCGGTGAGTTTGTAAACCGAGGGCCGGGTGTCCTGGTGATGCCAGCGGTCCATGAGTTTGCCGATGGCGGATTGCACGAGCCTGGGCAGGTCCCGGGTGATGTGGGTGGTGTGTTTCCGGGCGAGTTTCACCTCTCCCGAGAAGCTCAAATTGTCGCAGACGAAAATTTGGGCGCCGGCGACGATCCCGGCCGGGAACGTCTTGTCGTGGCTGTTCCGCAAGCCAAGTACCCAGCTGTAATCCTCGTCGGTTTGCGTGCGCTGGATTTCCATGAGACCGAAGTAGCGCAGTTTCGAGTGCGGACTTTTCCACATTTGTTGGCGGAGTGGCCGCGCTCTTGGGGCCGCTGATGGGTTCGGGCATGGGTTTGGTTTCGGGTTGTTCCGGAGCTTGCGCCTCGGTTTGGGTTGATGGCTCGTTCATTGCCGCCGGGGCCTCTGGCGGCGGTTCGGGCGCCTGCGTCGGCGCTGGGTTGGGCCGGGTGAGCAAGGGCACGAAGCTGACACCATCGAGATGCTGTTGTGGCTCCAAATCGAGGCCGGCAAGTTGGAGCAAGTTTGACCTGACCCAGCTCAGCAGCCATGCCCAAAAGAGTTCGCAAAAGCATCACGATTCCAGGACTGCAGGTTGGAATGGCTTCAACGCCTTCTGCTCCTCCCGGAAGAAATCCGCCTTCGTCTTGCCCCTGGCTACGTCAGAAACCGATGCTTGCACCACGCGCGACACTCTTCCGTCGCGCTCCTCAGTTGCACCGGGTAGATCGAATCCGCCTTCTTCATCACCACGCCCTCGAAGAAATGATAGCGCAGCACCCGATTCGTCTCCCGCAGCCGCGCATAAAACGCCAGCGCGTCAGCGTGACCCCGGTTCCCGCGCGATGATCTGAAGCCGGGTCGGCGACTCCTCGGGTTCGCGCACAAAGTCGTGCGTCTCGAACGGCGGCAAAAGGTATTCCGGCGGTGTGTAAAGGACGCTTGACACATGACAAGGATACTTTACACTGGTGCCATGAATACTCCAAATCATCCCGACGAAATCATCCCCGGCAAAAGTGATTATTCCATCTGGAAGGACTGGACCGTGAACGGCTGGCTGATGGTCGCAGTTTTCCTGTCAGTCGCCGCCGACATCCTCTTCCTGCATAGAGTCCGCGAGTGGTCGCCCGCGCTGCGCGGCGTGATGGCGCTTGCCCCGTTCCTCGCGATCATCCTGTGGGTGCGAAATTTCGCGCGATGGGTTCAAGGCATGGATGAACTGCACCGGCGCATTACCCTCGCCGCAGTTTTCTTTGCCACATGCACGACATTCTTCGTCGTGGTGTTGTGGCACCGGCTCGAGGTCGCCGGTCTCTTTCAGTCGCTGGTACCGGGCGGCGCGCTTCAGTCGGCCACGCATCCAGCTGCGGACCCATGCACCGTCGCCCACGTCTTCTGGCTAATGACGCTGTCATATGTCGTCGGCCACCGGATCTTCAACCGCCGCTACCAATGAAAAACCGCCTTCGTGAACTCCGCACGGGCAAGGGATGGTCGCAGGGCGATCTCGCCGACAAGCTGGCAGTGTCGCGCCAGACCGTAAACGCCATCGAGACGGAAAAGTATGACCCCAGCCTCCCGCTCGCCTTCAGGATGGCGAAGCTCTTCAAGATGCGAGTGGAAGAACTCTTCGATCCCGATGAAAGGTGAGATTCGCCGGCAAACGCCTTCAACCTCCACGTGGAGGTGAGGCATCCCCGTCTGCACAGTCGCCGGCTTCGCGGACTGCGGAAGCGCAAGTCGCTCACTTCTCCAGGCGAAAAATGCGGAAGCCGCTGAATCTCACCGTGCGCTCGCCATTTTTCGGAGCACCACCGCTCATGATACCGATGCGCGCCTTCTCAGTTGAAGGCAGTTTCATCTTTCCTACCACCCGCCATTCGGCGTCGGCGGTCTCGCGGACTTGGCCCGTGATTTCGTCACCGGCGATTTCGAACCGCAACCGCACCGCTTTGGTATCGCCTGTGGCAACGGCGAACTGCCCCTTTCCCGCCTTTTCGACAACCATCTGGAGCTTCGCCTTGCCTCCCATGGACTCGACAAAAAGCGCGATGTAATTGTCGTCATCAACATACCAGACCAAGCCGGCATGTTCGTATTGAATCTGCGGCGCGCTTTCGACATCCACCTCCGCCACCACCGTCGCATCGTGGACGGAAGGAATCTCCCGCAGCAGGATGTTCTTCGCGTTGTTGGATTCGGCGTGGAGATATCCCGGCTGAACCACCAGGACCAGCCCCGGCTCATCAATCCGCCACGCCGCCGGCTCTTCGCGCACCCAAAGCCAGCCCGCGGTGAGTGTGCCGTGAAATTTTTCTTCAAAGAGCGTCACCCCCCGCTCATCGGCGAATGCCGGCACGCACATAAGACCGCAGCACGCTGCCACGGCGAGAAAGCTTGCTTGCATCATGGTGATTGGAACCGTGTGGCGTCGGACGAAGTGCGTTTTCACGGGTGGTGCTGAGGAGCGGGGGTGGTGCAAAATCGAACAAAGTTCATCGGATTCATGGTCATCGGAGTCGGGTGAGAGAACAGCTACCGGCGCAGGCTGCTTTCATTGGCCGAAAGGCTCATCGACCACAAGACGCTTCCCCATACTCAGAACGTCGTCGAAGGAGAAGCCAATACGCTGATAGAACTCGATGACTTGTTTGTTGGTCGCGCGGACTTGGAGGTTGATTTTGGGGCAGCCGCGTTCGCGGAGGAGAGCTTCGGCGTGCTCCATGATGAGGCGTCCGTAGCCGGTCTTTTGAAGGTGGGGTGCGACTGCAAGATTGTTAATCCAGCCGCGATGCCCCTCGTAACCAGCCATGACGGTCGTAACAATCTCGGAATCCAGCGTGCCGATGAGAAATAGCTCCGGTGCGACAGCGAGTTTGCGCTGGATGTCCGCTTGCGGGTTGTTCTGTGGGGCGACGAGTCCGCAGCGCTTCCATAAGTCTATTACCGCGCTTTCGTCCGTGGACTTGTATGCTCCGATTTTCATGTGCGCGAGGAAACGCCTAACGAGAACAATGAGGCAAGGGGCAGACTGGAATGGCACTCACTCAAGCCCTTCATGGGCATCGGCACGATACGGGGAAACAGGGACAGACTGATTACTGGATTCATGGGTCTGGATTTCCTTGCTTCGATTGCGTTTGGGTCGCTTGCAAGCGAATAATCAGTCTGTCCCTTGTTCCCCGGTCGCGTTGATGAAATCGGCGAGATGCCCGGATACACTGCGGTTGGACTGAGCCGTTTCGCGGGAGCTGGCGCGTGGCTCCAGGGTAAAGTATTTAACTTACCGCCGGGAACGAGGGGGAAAGGAGCCGCCGCATGCATCGCGACCACCGTAGGCAGTGGCTGCGCCTCGTGAGAAGCTCAAAATCCGCGCTCGCGCCGCCCGTGTATCCAGCAAATGGGACCGGTGAGAGCGCCCCCGGCCGCGGATTCTGGAGATGAAGAAAAAGCGGTCCGGGATCGGGCGGGGAGCGCATCGATCGGAACGTGATGGGATCGCAGGGGAGGTCAGCCAGCGGTGGGTCATGAAGAGTCCAGGATGAGCGGAGGCGCCGGGCCAGGGCGGCGCGCGGGCGTGCGATGCTCGAGAACGATCAACCGCGTGCCGCCACAATGCGGGCAGTTCCGCGGCGGCACAGCCGGCGGGAAGCCCGCACGCTCTACGATCTGCTGCTCACGCAATGCGCCCGAGGCATCTCCTGCGCGCTTTCCCGCTCGCAGATGCCTCCCTGTGCGCGCGCCGCTCGCGGTCGACCGACTTCGTCGCTCCATCGCGAGGCTTTCTCGGTACGCGTGGCGACGCCTAATAGAGCAGGCAGGAGCCTGCTGAAATGCACCGCGGCTGAAGGGGCGTGGCTTCTCGTTCTGGTTCACATGTCCAGATTATTTCCTCTCGCTGCGCTACCGTGCAGTCACCACGAGCACACAACGAAACCCATAAATCGGACCGGCATTTTGGGACTGACGGTCGCCCCGGCAGGCCGAAAGCAGAAGTCTGGGATCCACGCCGTGGATCCATGCGCCGCCGCGCATCACCCGGAGCCCTCTCGCCTCGTCATAGAAGTCTTCACAATACTCCCACGCGTTTCCGCTCATGTCGTAGAGCCCGTTCGCGCCGACGTTGTACGAGCCCACCGGGGCTGTGGCCACATGGTCATCCCGGTATCCAACGATCGGCTTCACGTGAACCACCTGCGACTCCTCACCCGCGAAATTGCCCGCCCGCGGCGGCGGCGGCCATTGCTTGCCCCACGGATAGCCACGGAATTTTCCGTGCATCCTTTCCGGCGGCGACGCGGTTGGCGACTCATCGAGACCAATCGCCACACTCCACTCCCAATCGGTAGGCAAGGCGTAAGATTGCCCGGCAGCGATCAGTCCCTTTGCCCTCTCCATCTCGGTCAGCCACTTGCAGAAAGCCTGGGCGTCGTTCCAACTGACATTTACGACCGGCTGCCGGTCCCCGTTCAGTGAGTACCCTTTGAAATCGCCGCTGTCATGGTTCGGCCGGAACTGCCGAAACTCCCCGTTGGTCGTCTCGTATTTCGAGAACAACACCTTCACGCCCGGGACGGGTAAAAACGTCATGCCGACCGAGTTCGTCCACGAATGATCGAGCTCAGGAGAACGTTGCGTATTGATAGGCAGAGCCTCGCTTTTGCTTTTCTCCAGATCCCCACCGGAAGCCAGCGAACAGACCGCCAACTGACAAATGATCGCAAGGGTGGCGGCGGAAGCGGGTGCCGCGACGCACAGATCGGCTGGGTGGATGGAGCACGCGGGGAGTGTCATGTGGCGCGGTCAGCGGTCGACAAGGGGAACCCTTCTGCAAAAACTGAACGAAACTTCAGGCGGAGTCAAGCTGCATTCGCTCTTGCGGCGTTGAGTAATCCAACAGGTGACTCATTTTCGGATTGATGTTGGGGATTTGTAGGCCATCGTTCTCTGTCAAAATGGCTCCGCTGTGTTCAATGAAGTAAAGCGCGCCCAGTGATCGATGCGGTGGGTGAAGTGCCGGTTTCTCACATCATCCCTCGCGTCGAAATGCCCGCAGGATTTTTGGCGTCTTGCTGTGGCGGAGAGACTTTTCCGTGAGTGCGCAGGGCGGACAGCGGCGTGGGTCAACGCGGAAGCGGTCAACTCCTGGCGGTGGACTACGGCGTCACTTTCAAGAGTTGACACCGTAAAGCTGACCCCGAAAACCCGGTCAATCTACGAAGTAAGCTTCGCAGTGGCGTCTGCACTCTGTGTGCCTCTTGCCTCTGCGGTCCAGCAAAGGGGATTGATGGGACCGCAGAGACACGCTTGACTCGAGAATATGACCTCGAACCTCTGTGTGCCTCATGTCTCGGTCGTCCAATGGTTCATCAGTTTCTTTTTGCTCTGCGCCCTCGCCCACGCCGCGCACCCGGTCGTCGAACGGTTCGAGGCCTATGACCCCGCCGCTTTGCTCCACGTCACCAACGGCACATTGGAAACATCGACGGTGGATGGCCAGCCGGTCCTGCGCTGGCGCATCCATGCCGGGCAGACCTCCGAGCTTTCGCTGCGGCCCGAGCATCCGGTGTTCGATCATCTGCGTTACTTCGACCACCTGCAGTTTGAGTTTCGCATCGCCAGTGGCGAGATCGACGGGCTGAGCGTGCGCGGGCTGGGCATCGTCTCCGGGGCGCGGCAGCACAAAGTCCATGAGTGGAACATGGCGATTCGCACCACGCCTGCGATGGTGTGGTACGCGCGCGATGCGGACTTCACGCGGCCCAACTGGTTTCCGTGGGACAACCCCGATGGCGAGGGGCGGCAGGGCTACCTGATGTTCAGCGCCATCGCTAACACGCCGGACACGGTGATCGAGCTGCGCCATGTGCGGCTGCTGAGCAGTGCGCTGCTGGTGAAGCCGTTCTACGAGTTCCCGGTAACGTGGCCGCTGAAAACGGTGAATGCGGACGGCGGCATCACCTACCGCCTGACGGTGCAGGTGCTGAACATCAGCGGCAAACCGGCGGACATCGCGGCGCGCGTCACCTCGGCGCACCAGCGCTTCAAGATCGCGCTGGAGCAGCCGGTGATCGCGGTGAAGAACAGTCTCGCCGCCGAATTCACCATCGCGGCGACGCTGAGCCAGGCGGACATCGCGGCCAGCCCTGAGCTCTATGCGGAACCGCTGCGGCTGGCCTTCACCGCCTCATCGGTGCCGGAGGCCGAGGCCACCTTTGAGACGACGCTGGTGCGGCCCCTGTCGGCGGGGCTGCGGCGGCAGGTGGTGCTGCAGGAAGCCGACTTGCAGACGATCCGCGAGAAGATCGCAGCGGGTGACAAGGCTTTCGCCAAGCTGATCGAGTATGACCGCATCATCAAGGCGGCGGATGAATTCCTGGACAAAGACCTGCGCCAGATCCCGCCTGGGCACCAATGGCCGGGTTCGAACCCGGGCAATGATTGGGCGGTGGGCAGGATCATGCCCGAGATCGTGAACAAGAAGACGGGCGAGACACAGACGGGCACCATCCTGGCCGGCCTCGTGTGGAAGCGCTATCTGACCTACCCGGGCTATGCCACGGAGAACCTCGGCCTCGCTTATTTGATGACGCAGGATGAACGCTACGCGCGGAAGGCCGTGGAGTTATTCCGCCTCTATGCCCAGCAGTATGGCGAGCTGAAGTGGAATGGCGCGTTTGAGCTGCCGTGGCTCGCGGGCGCCTCCGTCGGCTCATCCTCGCGCATGGCCTCGGGCAGTCCGTATGGCACCAATATCTTCATGAAGAATCATGCGCGCCTGCTCTCGATGATCGCCGATTCGCCCTCGTGGCCGGCGGCGGACCGCGCCCAGATTTACACCAGCTTCATTACCGCGTATGCCGCCGAGCTCATGAAGTTTAGCGGCGGCATTAATAACATGACTGACATCACAAATCACAACCTGCTGCTGCTCGGCCTCGTGTTTGACGACGCGCTCATGGTCCACCGCGCCACGGCCGCGGACGCGGGGCTGCTCGCGCGCGTGGCGGACATTGATCAGGACGGCTTTTCCTCGGAGGGGCGGCCCATCGGCTACCAGTTCGCGGGCATGGCGGAATATCTGCCCTCACTCGTCTATCTCGACAACGCGGGCCTGAAGCTCCCCTTCGACAAAAGCAAGCTGCTGGCCGCGATGCGCATGCCATACCGGCGCGCCACGCTCACCGGCTGGGCGCCGAACTGCGGTGACTGCGCCCGCGGCTACCAGGCCGGGGTGCAGCCGCTGGCGGCGCATTTGGTAGGCATGTTCCCCGATGAGCTCTGGCTGCTCGACATCAGCGGCAAAGGCAACCTCTCGTCGAATGTGCGCGGCTACCTCGCCGGTGTGAAGCCCGACCCCAAGGCCTGGACCAGGTTGCTCGAGACCCAGCCCTCGCTTTTCCCCGCGGCCGGCTTCGTCATCCTGCGCACCGGCACGAGCGCCGAGGAGCAGGTGATGGTGACGCTCGACTATGGCCGCGCATTCTTCCACAATGGCGCGAACCGCAACCAACTGACCCTCGCGGCCTTCGGTGCACTGCTCGCGCATGATCCGGGCAGCATCTACAACCTTGGAAGCGGCGGCATGACGCGGAACCAAGACAAGCAGCTCGACAGCTTTGCGCTCAATCATACCATCGGCTTTAATGTCGTCATCGCCGACGCCCAGGATCAGACGCGCGCCAGCGGCCGCCTGCTGGCGTGGTCGCCAGGGCCGGAGCTGCAGGTGGCGGTCAGCCGCATGGACGGCGTCTTCCCCGGCGTGAATCACACGCGCGGCGTGGCCCTCACCGAGGGCGTGGTGGTGGTGATCGACCGCATGGAATCGGACGCGGAGCACACCTATGACTTCGCCTATCACAATCTCGGCAAGCTCCAGCTCGGCGGTGGCTGGACCGCCAGCCCCGCTGGCCAGCCGCTCGGCGCCACGGCGAACTACGAGAACATCAAGGAGCTGAAAAAGCTGAGCGGCAGCGGGCCGATCCGACTATCATGGGATGTGACGGAGCAACATCCGGCGGCATCGCCTGTGCGCGCCAGCGGCGCGGCACTCGATCTGTGGCAGTTGCCCGTCACCGGTGGCGAGGTCTTCACCGGCATCACGGGGATCAACAATCCCAACACCAAGACCTATCCCGACCAGGCGCCCTCGTTGTTCCATCGTGCGCGTGGCCAGAGCGTCGAGTTCTGCACCGTGCTCGACCCGCACAAAGGCCAGCCCCATGTGCGAGCCGTGCGGGCTGGGAGGAGTGGTGGCATCACGTTGGAACTGCCCGGCGGCAGGCAAGTGAGCTTCACCTTGGAGGAGATGATCAAACTGGACCGCAGAGACACGAGGGCCACGGAGAACTGAATCTCCACCACCCGCCAGGTGATCCAGACGGAACCTGGATCAGAACCGGCATCCCCATTTTCAGTGAGCGTCCCCTTCAGGATGTGAATAGGATACGTGGGTGCGGGACCCATCGCCTTACGCGACCGGGCCACCTGCGTCCAAGTTCCCCGGAAACCCAGGTCCACCGGCGGCCACGTACCCTCGGCTCGCGCCCATGGCATCGGGACTGACCCAGAAGGCAAAGAACCGGCCGTTCAGGAGGGTGAAGCGGAATCGCACCGACCGACCGGCGAGAGCCGAGAGATCGCCGGATGAGGACCAAACGACGGCCTTTTTCGTCGAATCGGCGGAGACCGGTACGCAGGAGGCAAGGGTGAAAGGTGCGATTGGCTCGCCACGCTCGTCGAGTAGTTCCGCTCGGAGTTCGCCGTGAGGGGCGTCGACGTTCACAAAAAGGTGTTTTCCCGTGAAGGTGAGCAGCCGCGTGGTCAGCGTCTCGGTGGTGTCACCGGCATCGAGGGAAACGAATCCATCGCGCCGCAGGGTGGCAAGTCCAGTGGACCCACCCGCCTCGCGATTCGTAGCGGTGCCGCTCCGGCCGCTGCAGTAGAAATAGAGCTGGTCGCCGACTAGGAGGCAGCCACCACCGGCTGACTGGACATTTCCATAGTTCCAATCTCCCTTCGTCTCCGACATTGGCAGGAAGGGAGTCCGGTCGGGGCGGGCGAAGTGAAATCCATCGCGGCTGAAGCCGAGGCAGACGTCGTTCAACTCGGGCCGCTGGCTGTCCTCCGGAGCGGTGCCGCGCCACAGGGTGAAAAGACCCAGCATGACGCTCTCGTAGGCGACGCCATCGAGATTCGTGAGCTGCGGGCGGAACTGCGTGTCCGCGCGCGCCAAGTCGAGGGTATCGGCACCCATCCACCATCGCCGGTCCTTCTCATCCCACTCGGAGTCGCGGATGGCGTCCTCACACTCGACGTAGCGACGGCAGCGACCTACTTGCAGCGTCGCGTCTTTCCGAATCCCGTATTCCCAGCGCTTACGGAACGGATTCTGGAAGACAGTTGAACGCGGGTAGATGCCACCGCTCCTGGCCACCGGTTCGCTCCAGTGAATACCGTCGGGCGAAACGTGGATTAAGAAAAACCACTTTCCCGTGCCATCGACCACCTCGCGGTGTCCGCGGAACAGCTTGTAGCGGCGCGTGGGATCGGGCTCCTCGTGGTCGAGCCAGACGATCGCCGATTCGCGGTCTCCGGTGGAAACGATGTTCGTGCCGGGCTGCACATCGAGCTTCGGCTTTTCCCAGACGAGGCCATCCTGCGAGACAGCGTAGCAGGTGCAGGCACGGTATCCCCCGAGGTACCACATCTTGAACAAGCGATCATTCGGATCGTACCAGACGCCATCGCTGAAGACCGATGCCATCGGAAAATCGCCCTGCCGTTCCCACTCCCGATCAGGCCGAATCACAGGGCCAGCCGGATGATACTCCGCACGGTGAAAGACCCGCGTAAGCGTGCTGCTCTCGATAAGAAAATCGTCGACGAACAATTGACGACCAACATCGATCTTTGCCGTGTCCGGAGGAGCCAGAAGATACGGAGGGATGCTCGGCAGGTGAAGAGTATTGTTGTTAATGGCCGGTGGCCAGGCCGCAGGCAGGCGGATTCCATTATAGAGAAGTTCTCCTTTCCCGGATGCTGAAGCTGGAGTGGGCGTCGCAGCCTCAAGCGCCCGGGCGAAGGTGAAGCCGGCGGCTCCGGCAAGACTGGTCAGGCAAAATTTTCGGCGTTTCATGAAGGGAAGGGTGGACTCAAGACAGGTGGGAGGGAATTTTCTTTCCACCATAACATACGCCGTGCTTTGAGCACCATTTCTACCGGTATGGAGTGATCGTGCCTGGGCTATTGCGAGGGGAAGAACTTTGGGAGCACTTCGAAAGCGGCTGGCTCCAGCCGCTGTCCGCCACCCTCAGAATGGGATTTGGAGCTCCATTGTTTTCCACCGATGCTGCCGATCCTTCCGGTGTGGCTGAGCACGATTTTGCTCCCGAGCCGGAATCCGGGCGAAGTCGGTGACCGCATTCATCTGGCGCTCGCCATCAGGGCGCAGTACTGCTGGCACGCTTCGCAGCCTAACATCTGCTCCATGTTGAACTCCCTCTGCACTTCCCTTGTCGTTTCATTGCTGCTCACCGCGCCGCTGGCCGCGGAGCAAAAGCTGCCCGATTTCCGACGTGTCGTCACGGTTGAGCGACCGAATGGAGTTCAGAAATTGGCGGCGATGGAGCTGGCCGAATACGTGGGCCGAATCACCCGGCAGAAGCTGGAAATGGTCACCGTTTCGCAACTGCCGGTTGATGCGGCCGGCCTGAGCTTTTTCATCGGCGATGCGGCCATGCACGTGCTGGGCAAAGACCCCGCTCCCTGGAAGCAGGAAGAATATCTGCTCCGCTCAGTTCCCAAGGGACTCGAGCTGGCGGGCGACGATGACGGGAAGGCCAACCCATGGGCGATCACCACGCGCGCCGGCTCGCTGCTGGCGGTCTACACACTGCTCGACGACCACTTGGGCGTCCACTGGTTCTGGCCGGGGCCGTTCGGCGAGCACGTCCCGTCCGCGCCGGACGCCGTCGTCCCCGAGTTGGACATTCGGACGACGCCCAAATTCTTGTTTAGATCGATTCCGCAGGGCCCTTCGGCCTATCAAGCGGCCGCATATCGCCAAGAGTACATGCGCTGGGCGCGGCGCAGCCGGCTCGGCTCGACGCGCTCGGCCGCGTTCGGTCACGCCTGGTTCGACGCCTTCCTGCGCGAGGGCGACACGTTCAAAAACCATCCCGAGTGGTTCGCGCTCGTCGGCGGCAAGCGGCAGCCGCCGCAGATGTGTACGACCAACCCCGAGGTCATCGAGCGGATGGTGCAACACGCCCTCAACGGCAAGCTGGACATCATGCACATCTCGCCCAGCGACGGCGGCGGCTTCTGCGAGTGCGAGCGCTGCCGGGCGCTCGACGTCCCCGGTCTGCTGGCTTACGACAACGTGCATCCGCAATTGAGCGACCGCATTTTCGCCTATGCCAACGAGGTCGCCCGGCGCGTCCGCGAGAAGAACCCCGACAGGGGCGTCGGCATGCTGGCCTACACCTACTACAATCGCCCCCACGAACATCCAGACCCTGGAACCGAACCTCTACGTGACGTTCGCCTATCAGGCGGCGGGATTCCTCGATCCCGAGGCGCTGGCCGAGTGGCGCACCTCGGTCGCGGGCGGGAAGAAGCTCGGTGTGAAGCTCGTGGCCCGCGAGGCCTGGGGACTTCACTACTACGCCGACCTGCCGTTCCCGCACGACGACCTGATCCTCGCGAACCTGCGCGAGGCCTACCAGGCCGGCTTCCTCGGCGCCACCGGCGACGGCAGCAAGGCCTTCGCCACGCAGGCTCCGAACTTCTGGGCCCTCACCCGCGCCCTGTGGGCCCCCGAGTGCGACGGCGCCAGAGTGATGGATGAATACTATCGCTCCGCCTATGGCCCCGCAGCCGGGGAGATGCGCGCATTCTTCGAGACATACCGCCAGGCGCTGGCGACCAACTATTCCAAGCGGCGGCGGATCGTCGATACGTCGCTCATGGCATCCGCCAGTGGCATGCGAACGTGAAGAACGAGCTCGGCATCGCCAAACCGTCGGCCCTGTCGAAGGCGCAACTGGCAGTGCCAATAAAATGAAAACCATCCGCACAGGTGAGCATCGCGATTCCCGTCTTCGCGACCTACACCGCCGCATGTTTCACGACGCGCGAGCAACGCCTAGCGACAACCAAGCACTGCGACTGCGGAGGGCGGCGCGGTAGCTGCATGGCGGGCGGTATGGCGGCGGTGGCAGCAGCTACCGTTGGCGCTGTTGGGTATTTGTAGTCGGACGATTGTTGCACATTTCTCAGAGATTTCGATCTATCGGCGGATCTTGAAAGGGGCGCCGACGAATCCTCAGACTCTCGCCGAGCACCTTCGATTGGCACGCATCGACCGGAGCCTGAAGCAGACGGAAATCGCTGATTTGCTGGGGGTAGTCTATCAGACGGTCGTTAAATGGGAACTTGGTTTGAAGCCTATCGGCCCGAAGTCACGACCCGGCGTTATTGCCTTTCTCGGCTACGACCCGGCGGCACCGACCGCAAATCCAACAGGGGTCTCTTTTGGAGATTGATGTTGGGTATTTGTAGCGCGTTGCACCGGCTCGCACGTAGGCGGGCACCGACTGGGCCTGGCGATCGTCAAAACAGATCGTGGAAGCGCATGACGGCACCGTGCGCGCCGACAGCGCCCACGGCGGAGCCACATTCCTTTCACGATTCCCGCCGGAGGCGAATGGACGACGCCAAATTGGTTGGCGCGTCTTTTTCGTGGCATCTCTCTCCTGACCATTTTAGAAACTGAGATGTCTAAAGCACGAAAGTCGCAACGAATCGCTCCCACGAAGATTGCCGGGGAACTTCTACGTATTGGCGGAATGGATGCCCAGATTGTTCAGTGGATGGACTTCCTTGACACCACTGATCCCAATCTTCAGAGGATCATGGTACTGAGTTTTAAGAAAGCCAGGCTTTCTGATGCGGAGGACAAGGAGATTTTCGTTGGCCAGGTGATTGTTCGTATTTTGACCGCGATCTCTCCTGCGGCGCTGGCCGTAGTCTCCCGTCTCCTCCACCCATTCGAAGGATACTTCGTAATGAACGTGCAAGGGACCTACGGGAAGCTCGCGGACTATTTCGAAGTCACCGCCGACTTCGTTCATGCCACCAACATTCAGCCGAACACGAAGAAGCACGGGAAGTCAAAGAGCCACCTGCTTTCGCTTGAGTCGCCATCTTCGCTGTAGAAGCTTTGTGGTCGGCAAAAGAACTGTCCCCTTAACGGGGACTGTTGGGACCGTGTCCTCAACGCAAAAGGATGCAGGGGGGCTGCTCATCCGTAGGAATCTCCGTCAAGCTTCGCTGGTCGATCTGGGCAGCCAATCGGGGGTCGATGCCTTCGACCATGCGAAGAAAGCGGTCCCGATGCCAATCGATGGCTGCATGAAAGCGAGACACGAAAAGCTCCACCGACAATCCATCGCGCGCCGCAATCTCCTGAGTGAATTGGAGCAGGGCCTCGCGCATCGCATGGTCTGTCGAGTGAATTTCCAGGTGTTTCGTTGCCTCCTCTGCACGCTGCATCTCTAAAGCATCAACGCGTTCTCTCAGCTCCTCCATTTGCTTGACAACTGTTTCTATCGTGAGTTCGGTCATATAGTGGTCGGAGGCTAACCACAACGTCCTCAACCACAAACTGGAAACCTGGTGTTTTGCTCGGGTGCGAACGGAGAAACAGAAAATCTAGGGCACAATTGGTGTTCCGGTTCAATGGTTCCGAAGGCTGAGACTGCGGCTGGCCACCCCAGTTCCCCAGGCTGACACTCGTAGCACGCAAAATTGTAGGAGATGGACAATGGCCGGAGCCGGTATTCTGTTTACCTTGCCGCCGAGTCAACGGGAAGTCCGCCCTCGTGCCCCTGAGTCATGACGCATGTTTCCATGGGAAAAAAGAATGCGTTGAATTCATCGTGGCAATTTGGGTCCATGCCGGTCGGTCCCCGATGCGCTTCCTCCCGATATTCAAGAAACGTGAGCCAGACAAAAGGCGGATATTACTCGTCGATGACGAGTCGGGATTCACCCGATTGGTCAAGGTCATGCTTGAACAATCCGGCCGCTACACCGTGAGAGAAGAGAATGATGCTGCGAAGGCCCTGGAGGTGGCATTGGAATTAAAGCCGGACCTGGTTCTCCTGGATTTGGTGATGCCGAAAATTGATGGCGCGAGTCTTGGCC
The DNA here is from genome assembly GCA_038203615.1 of Chthoniobacterales bacterium. Taxonomy (GTDB): domain Bacteria; phylum Verrucomicrobiota; class Verrucomicrobiia; order Chthoniobacterales; family UBA10450; genus JBBRDU01. The sequence continues at coordinate 681 of JBBRDU010000033.1, read as the reverse complement.
GTCAGATCCAAAATGACCCGCAGTTGCAGGGGACACGGATCGTCCTCCTCACCGGGTCCATCTCCAAGAACCATCATAAGCCGACGCGGGTTGGAGATTTCTTGGCTCTCTCCAAACCGGTTGGCATCCAGGAGTTGATGCAGGCGATTGATGCGAATCTTTCTGCCCCGTAATGGGTGTCGGGACATTGCCGATGATCTCACTTTCATATTGGCACTGCAGCCGGATCAACGCCCAGGCCGCGCAGCTCATCATGCCGGTCATTGATCGCAGTCGCCGCGCTGCGGGCCGAGCATACTCTCGTCCGTGCGGTAGTGAATTCGCCACAAGGAGATAGATCAATGCTGGCGGCAAAGGACAGGTTCAAAGCATCTGGGACCGGCTCGGAAGGCTGGACTGAGCGTCAGGCCGCCTGCGGCAAAATCAAATTCGGCAGGTCCTGTGGGAACGGCATGATCTTGCGAGGATCAATCGCCGACCGGCCCCAAAAGGCCTCGGAGATCTCCGCACCAATGGCCGCAGCGGCCGGCTGGTTCTTGGTTGTCAGCGGTCGGTCAAAACCAGCCAGTGATGGTCGGAATTAGAGGCTTCAAAACCAGCCACTTTTTGGAACGACAAACAGCTTCGTTGAGTCGCGATGGTGCGGCGGAAATGGGGCATGTCCAATTTCCTCAAAGTGAA
>JBBRDU010000032.1:0-29392 GCA_038203615.1 Chthoniobacterales bacterium | reverse complement strand
CAAGAACATTACGGCGATTCATCCGGAGGCCATGGAGAAGCTGGTGCGCCATCCGTGGCGGGGAAATCTCCGTGAGTTGAGTCACACCGTCCGGACCATGGCCCTGTTTTGCGACGGCGCCGTCATTCTGCCCGAGCACGTCGTTTTCCCGCCCGACCTCGAGACGACGGAAGTTCGTTTACGGGAGGACGCACGGCCTGTCCAAGCGCATGAATCCTCCAACCACCATCGTTCGGAAAACAACGTGGACCTGTCCCTGTCCAGCGCGGTGAAGCGGCACGTGCGCTTCGTCTACGAGCAAGCGGATCGCAATCAGCGGAAGACGGCCAAGCTGCTCGGGATCTCGCGGGCGACGCTGGCGCGGCACCTTCGGAGCGTGCCAAAAAATGAGGCATAGCCCTGGCCCACTTTTGAAACATACCGGGATCGAAACAAGGCCATTAAGAAGTCCTCATGCTCTCTCAAAAAAACTTTCTCAGGAAACTTATTAAGGCGTAAGTATTTCATAACAATACATTAATGAACTTACAAAAATCTGAACGGAACCCCGATGCCAAGCTCTGGCACGGATGGTGTTAATAGGGAGCCATAGTGAGTGCATCGAAGGACAAAAACAATGCGCCCGCCGGGGATTCAGGAAATCGCCGGCCCCAGCGCAGGAAAGCGAAATTGATCCGTTTAGATGACCTGATCCCTAAGGAGAATGTCGTTGGCGGGCGTCAATTGTTGTTCGGTGCGTCTTACACCACACAAACCACTAACCCAAAACAGCAAAGCTAATATTATGGCAACCAAGAAAAACGTAAAAGTCCGCGACCTCAAGCCCAGCAAAGACGCCAAAGGCGGCGGCGGTCACAGCATCAACACGACCAAACCCCAGGGCACCGGTGTAAACACCACCAAGCCCTCCGGCCAACACGCTCACGCCGTCAACTAAGTAGGCAAAAGAGAGCCGCACTGCGGTGCAACCCAGTGCGGTTTCTTTTGCAGTCCAGTAACACCTAACAACAACAGCAACTAGAAAGACAAAACATGACACCTAAAAAAACCATCAAAGTTCGTGATCTGAAACCCATCAAAGACGCCAAGGGCGGCGGCGGTCACAGCATCAACACGACCAAACCTCAGGGCACCGGCGTAAATACGACCAAGCCCCAGGGGCACGGTCACAGCCATAACTAATTCCTCAGTAGCCAGAAAGCCGCGTGGTAGTTTCGCTATCACGCGGTTTTTTTTGTACCAATCGCCCCAACAGAGCGGGGCGACTACAGCTATGTTGGGTCTCAATCACAGTACGTCCCTTCCGCCCTGTAGATACAAGCCATGGCGCTCTGTCGCCGTGAGTCAGGATTACGACGCGCAGCGATACCACGAGCCGGGTTAAGGGGCGATTGCTAGCCGGGCCGTAGCCTGGTGCCGAGGCTGGACCCCCAATCGCCCGGAGGCGGTTTGGTGAACCGCCCCTACCTGCAGACCGGCGTTTTTCTCGGACCAAGTGATGGTCCAGCTATGCCTTCGCAAGAGCGCTGAGGTCGGAGAGGCGCGCGCCACTAGGACGCGCAACCGGAAGCATCCCCTACCCGCCAGGCCGCGCCACAATCTTATTGCGCAATTTTCCGAGCCGCTCGATTTCCAACTCCACCACGTCGCCGGGTTTCAACCAGCCATTGGTGGCCTCAATCGTCAGATCCAGAATACATCCGGTCCCGACCGTTCCACTTCCAATCAAATCCCCTGGGAACAAATCCGTATCGCGTGAGGCATGGGCGATCATGCGCGGAAAAGTGTGAAAGAGCGCGCTGCTATTGCCGCGTGAGAGCTCATGTCCATTGACCCGTGCGCGCATTTCCAGCGAAATCCGTTCGCCTTGAATCTTGTCGGCCAGTTCATCGCGGGTCACCAGCACCGGACCCACCGCCGTGGCGAAGTCCTTGCCTTTGGCCGGACCCAGCCCCACCACCATCTCAGCGCGCTGCAGATCGCGCGCGGTAAAATCGTTCAGGATGACGCACCCGGCCACATGGCTCCAGGCATTCTCTGGAGAAATGTTGCGGGCCCGATTTCCCATGACCACGGCCAGTTCGAGCTCGTAATCGAGTTCGTTCGAGCCGGCCGGGGCGAAGACCGGCGCGTCCTGGCCGACTAAAGAATTGGGATTCGCAAAGTAAAAGACCGGGATGTCATACCAAGCCTGCACCATCTCAAGACCGCGGCGGGCCCGCGCCGTACGGACATGTTGCTCGAACCCGTAAAAATCGCGAAAGGAGGGCGGCCGCAAAACGGGCGGCAGAAAGCCGCGCGCACGGATCGTTTTTCCCCCACGCTTTTGGAAGATGCGCCCGTGCTCGGGCCAGTCGCTCACTTTGCGCGTGAACTCCGAGAAGCGCGGCAGGAGGACCGGCAGAAAATGCGAGAGTGAGGCTGTCAGGCTGTTCGGAATCTCCTTCACTCCGAAAAAGCCAAGAAAGTCGTGCAGCGAGACCCAGTTTTGCGCGTCGACCGAGACGGCCGCCACAGGGGTCTGCCCGTTTTCGGGGAGGATGGTAGCGAGGCGCATCTACGGTTCGAGCAAGCGCGGGCTCATGCGGAAGCTTGCGGTGAGCCGGCCTCCCGGCGCGATGGTTTGAATCCCTGCTTTATCCTCGAAGCGGCGTTGCTCGTGGGCATCAGTCAGGCCCCAGCATGGCTCCACGCAAAGAAAGGGATCGCCGTTCGACCATAGAGTCAGATAAGGCGCGCTGCCGAGGTGCATCCTGACTTGGCGACCGCTGGCCAGATCTTGAAAAATAAATTCGCGGTTGGGAACATCGAGCAACTCCAGGATAAACGAGCCGGGCAACTCCTCCCGGCGGAAAGGCATCTGACCGCCACTGAATTCCAAATCCTGCGTTTCGCCCGAGAGATAATTCGCCGGAGCCAAATGACGCCGGTATCGGCCCGCCGGCATCTCAAAGCGAAAGCTGTCGAAGGAAGTGGCGGCCAGGCCGGGATGCAATCCGAATCCGATGTGCGCCGTCAGCTCGGGTTCATCGTTGCGAAATTCAAACTTCGTAATGACGGCATCATCCGCGAGTTTGTAGGTCAGATCGAGGCTGACCTTGAGCGGATATTCCGTGTCGTTGAAGTCGTCGGGCGTGATTCTATACGTAATGGATCCTTCCGCCATCCTGCCGGGCTCGACCACGTGCCACGTCTTCGTCCTGAGAAAGCTGTGGGTCCCGCCGGCGATTTCCTGGCCGCGATACAGACTCCGGCCGTCCTTGAGACGATGCAGAAAATATCCCATGACGGTGGCATGGTTGGCCCAGCCTTGAGCGGGCGGGGCGAGATCGTTATCCCGATGGAGAAAACCGATCCACTCGCCGGTCTGATTTTCCCTGGCCAGGCTAACGAGCTCGGCACCGAGCCGTGAGATGATCAGTCGCAGACCGGACGACTCATCCGTGAGGATGTCTACCCAGCGATCGCCCCGCTGTGCTGCGCGATGCGAAAAGCTCATCGCATCTCATGGGAACAAGCCGCGGGCCGCCTTCGCTTTCATAACACGCTCCACGCCGATGGCCATGGCCGCGGTCCGATGCGAAATCTTGTGATCCTTCGCTCGCCGAATGACCTGACCGAACGAATGCTCGAGGATGCGGAAGAGTTTGTCGGTCACTTCCATTTCCGTCCAAAGGAAACTCTGCAGACCCTGGACCCACTCAAAATAGGAAACAATCACGCCACCGGCATTACAGAGAATGTCGGGGATCACGAAAACTTCATCCCACCTTTGTTCCAGAATCTTGTCGGCTTCCGGTGTGGTCGGTCCGTTGGCCCCTTCCGCTAAAATACGGCACTTGATTTGACCGGCATTTTTCTCGTGGATGACTCGATCGACCGCCGCCGGAATCAGGATGTCGCACGGCATGGTCAGCATTTCGTTAGGATCCACGCGATCTCCCTGGTCGAAGGCGCGCAAGTTCCCTTTCTTTAACATGTGCTGTTCGGCCGCTTTGACGTCGATGCCCTGCGGATTGTAGAGAGCGGTGAACGCATCGCTGATTCCGACAATTTTGACGCCTGTCTTCAAGGCGAGCGAAAGAGCCGCGACTGATCCAACGTTGCCGAAACCCTGTACGATGGCCGTGCTCTTTTCCGGATCCATCTTCAGCATGTCCATGGCACGCTCAACCAAATAGACCACACCGCGACCGGTGGACTCGCGGCGCCCTTCCGTTCCGCCGATGGAAACCGGTTTACCGGTCACGATTTCGCTCACGGCATATCCTTGATAGACGGAGTAAGTGTCCATGAACCACGCCATGATCTGCTCGTTCGTGCCCATGTCGGGCCCCATGATGTCGGTGTGCGGCCCAACGAACGGGATCATCTCCTGCATGTAGCGGCGGGACAGCGCTTCCAACTCCGTGCGCGAGAGCAAAGCCGGATCGACCGCGATCCCTCCTTTGGCTCCGCCATAAGGCAGATTGGCCAGAGCGCATTTCCAGCTCATCCACATGGCCAAGGCCGCTGTCTCGCCCATCGACAGGTTGGGGGCAAAGCGCGTCCCGCCCTTGGTCGGGCCGAGGGTCAAATGGTGCTGAACACGGTACCCCTGAAAGGTGCGCGTGCTCCCGTCGTCCATGTGAATGGGCAGAGTCACGGCCATGGACCGCTTCGGATACATGAGGCGGTCACGATCGTTCTTATCAATGTTCAGATAATCGGCGATGACCTGGAATTGAGCGCAGGCCATTCGAAAAACGTCGTCGTCGTAAATGTGCATGAAAAGAGGAAGACGGAACTTAGAGCGCTCCGAACAGAAATTCAGTTGCTATTTGGTCGTGAAACAGCTGGCCGTCAAATTGAAAACCGTCCGGCAGCATCGACAATCCGTTATTGAATTGTAACGTCGGCTGCAAAGGTTAACTCTGATGAAAATTGAAACTTTGGCGGTGCACGCGGGGCATGCGGTAGATTCCTCCACGGGAGCAGTATCCGCGCCTATCCAGCTCTCCACCACTTTTGAGCGGGATGTCGATGGCGGGTATGCCCGCGGGCATATGTATACCCGCAACAGCAATCCGAACCGTTCCGCGCTGGAACAGGGAGTCAGCGCCCTCGAGGGAGGCGACGCGGCCGCCGCTTTCGCCAGCGGCATGGGCGCGGCCATGGCTCTTTTCCAAGCGCTCGCCCCCGGCGACCACGTGCTCGCGCATGTCGACGCCTACTACGGAATGACGCGTCTCTTGCGCGAGTTTTTCCTCAACTGGGGGTTGCAGGCTGACTTCGTCGATATGAGCGACATCGACTTGGTCAGGAAAGCGATCCGGCCCAATACGCGGCTGGCCTGGGCCGAAACGCCTTCCAATCCTCTCTTGAAAGTGGTCGACCTCGCGGCGGTGGCCGACGTGGTGCGGGCGGGCGGCGCTCGTTGCGTGTGCGACAATACCTGGGCGCCCATCATCCAGCGGCCGTTCGACCTCGGGATGGATCTGGTTCTCCATTCCACCACCAAATACTTCGGCGGACATTGCGACGTCCTCGGTGGGATTATTGTGGCAAAGAAGAAAGATGAATTTTTCGAGCGAGTGCAACGCATCCAGTACGTCGGCGGAGCCGTCCCCTCGCCCTTCGACTGTTGGCTGATCTTGCGCGGGATGCGCACTCTTCCCTGGCGGATGCGGGCGCATTGCGAGAACGCCATGAAAGTCGCCACTTTTCTGGCCACGCACCGGAATATCGCGAGCGTGCATTACCCGGGGCTTCCTTCGCATCCCGGGCATGACATCGCGGCCAGGCAAATGTCGATGTTCGGCGGAATGCTCTCGGTCGAGGTCAAAGGGGGGCGCGCCGCGGCCATGGCGGCGGCCGCCAAGACGAAGCTGTTTACCCGGGCGACCAGCCTCGGCGGGGTGGAAAGCCTGATCGAACATCGCGCCTCGATTGAAGGGCCCAGCACGACAGCACCGGAAGGACTTCTCCGTCTCTCCATTGGGTTGGAGCACGCGGACGATTTGATCGAAGACCTCGACCAAGCGTTAGGGTAGGGACGTCGCGCTGCGGCGTCCGCTCCGCGCGGACAGCCAGGATGACATCGCTGTCGGGGAAGCTGATAGCTCCCCTGGGAAGGCAACGCCTTCCCCTACAGATCTAAGATCTTTTGCCGTCTGCGCTGGCTCGTTGTAGCTGCAAGGCAGGGCGGTTCACCGAGCCGCCCACGGCCGATTGACGTCCGGCCTCCGCACTCGGCTACGGCTCGGCTAGAAATCGCTCCTACCCAAAAGGCTCGCCGGTGGATCGTGCTCTCCGAGCGCGATGTTAAGCCACAAGCGCCCGGCGGGGCGCTCTCAATGAGCGGGCTTCGCCGCTCCCGTTTGCCAACGCCCTCGGAGAGGCCGGTTCCACCAGTCGTCGATTAAAGGCGGCCGGCAGTAAAGCGGCGCGCCGCTACCGCTTGAGTTTCCGGCGGACCATTTGCATGACTTCGTCTAGCTCGGAGACGCGCAGGGCAAAGGCGGCGGCAAAAAAAACTAACGCACCGACGGCGATGGTGATCCCCACCTCGCCGATCTTCATCCATTCCGACATGCGAAGTTCCCCATTGAAGAACAGGCGATTCGCCACCCAGCAGACACCGGCCAAAAGGGCGCCGGCCACCAGCAGCTTGGCCAGCGTCTTGAGCAACGCGCCCGTCTCCATCCGCCCGGCATAGCGACGCATCATCATATATAAGAGAAGAAAATTGCTGATGGCAACGAGGCTCGTCCCGAGAGCCAGCCCGCGATGGTCGAATTTCATCTTGAACAGGAAAAACCAGTTCAGGGCAAAGTTTACAGCGATGGAGAGAAGGCTGACGAACATCGGCAGATACTTTTTGTCGAGAGCATAGAAGGCCGGTGCCAACACCTTGATCGCAGAATATCCAACCAATCCGAGAGCGTAAAACTGGAGCGCTCCGGCCGTTTGCTCGGTGGCGCGGGCGTCGAACTGGCCATGCTCGTAGATCACGCTGATGATGGGGCGCGCCAGCATCATTAACCCGATCGCAGCTGGAACGGTCAGCACCATGACCAGACGCAGAGCGTGCGAAAGCGCGGAACGAAATCCTGGAATATCTCCCGTGGCCGCGCTACGCGACACCAGTGGCAGTGTGACGGTGCCCACCGCCACGCCAAACATTCCAAGGGGCAATTGCATGAGCCGAAAGGCAATATTGAGGTAGGCCATGGAACCGTCGCCCAGCTGGGACGCGAAACCACTGTTGACCGCGACGTTTACCTGCACGGCGCTGGCCGCGATCGTGGCGGGGCCCATCAAGACAAGAATGGTGCGCACTCCTGCATCGCGCCATTTGAAGTCCGGCCGGAATCGAAATCCAACACGACGTAATGCGGGAAATTGCACGATCAGTTGCAGGAGACCGCCGATCAATGTGCCAATGGAGAGGCCGACCAGGCCGCGTGCGCCAAAATGCGGGTGCCGCCAGTCCGATTGCGGATCGAGCCAGTAACAAAACGCGACGCCACCGATGATGGACCCGAGATTGAAGAAGCTCGAGGCCATCGCCGGCATGCCGAAGACATTTTTCGCGTTCAACATGCCCATGGCCAAGGCGGCCAGCGAGACGAGCAGAATGAAAGGGAACATGATGCGCGTTAGCTGAATGGTGAGTTCCGCCTTATCGGGGGCGAAGCCTGGTGCCAGGACCGTGATCAGAGCAGGCGCGAACAGGATTCCGACCAGCGTGACCGCGCTCATGAAAACGAGGGTGAGCGTGGCCATCTTGCTGGCCAGTTCCCAGGCTGACTCATCGCTGTCCGTGGCGATGCGCCGGGAAAACGTCGTGACAAAAGCGGTGGAAAGCGCACCCTCCGCGAAAAGGTCGCGCAACATGTTAGGCGCGCGGAAAGCCGTCAGGAATGCGTCCATGTTTCGGGTCGCCCCGAACAAGGCGGCCACGACGATTTCGCGGATCAATCCGAGGAGCCGGCTGCAAAGGATGGCGATGCCCACGATGCCGGTCGCGCGGGTGCTGACACGTTGAGCCTCCTTTGCCATGCGCGACAAAGGAACAGCCTCCCGCCTTTTACGAAAGCAAAATCTCACGGGAAGATTCGCTCCCTAAGCATCTCATCCTGTCTGCCCGCCTTAGCGGCAGGCACCGCCGACACTCTGTCATCCTGAGCCAGCCCCGCCCAGGGCGGGGGCGGAAGGATCTCACCCGTTCAGACGGCGTCTGGGGCAGAGGCTGTCCGCGCGGAGTGGACGGCGCAGCGCGCCGTCCCTACCAGTGTTTTCGAAGCTTGTCATCCTACCCGACCGCCGTAGCGGATTTCAAAGGCCGGTCGGAATATCAATAAATTTCCATGGCACTGAAAATTTCTTCGATAAATGCCGGGCTAACGCCTTCACCCCGAATGTCTCGGTGGCATAGTGTCCGCCCAACAACAGATTTAATTCGAGTTCCTCGGCGGCAACGGCCGCCCAGTGGGGGGCTTCTCCTGTAATAAAAGTGTCGATCCCCTCCCCGGCCACGCGGTGAATTTCGGAGCCAGCCGCCCCCGTCACCACACCGATGCGTCCCGGCTTCTTCGGACCAAAAGCGAAAACCTTGACCGGTCCACCTAACGACTTTTCCAACTGGTGGACCAATTGCTCGCGCGAACCCGGAGCCTTCGCGCGCAAGCCAATGGGAGCTCCTTTGTATTCGAGAAACGGCTTGGTCGCCGTCAGACCAAGCGCCGCCGCCAGTTGCGCGTTGTTGCCCACCTTGGGATGGGCGTCGAGGGGAAGATGCGCGCTATAAATCGCCAGATCGTGCTCGAAAGCCAGGCGGAGCTGGCCTCGCAACACCCCGGTCACCGGTTGCAAGCCGGCCCAAAATAATCCGTGATGCACGATCAGAAGATCGAGCTTTTGTGAAATGGCCTCGCGCAGGACACGAGTCGAGGCATCCACCGCGGCGCCAATCCGGGTGACCCGACCCGAGTTTTCCACCTGCAATCCGTTGAGCGCGTTGGCGGAATCCTCGAAGTCGGTCACGCGCAGATATCTGTCGGTATGGGCCACGATGCGTCGAAGCAAGGTCATGGCATCAGTCTGCCGTGGTGCCGCCCGTTTTGCACGGCTCTTCCAATGCACACGCGAACTCTCCGGAAGTTTGCTTGACGAAGCCGTTACCCGTTGGGACTTTGTTGCTGTCGAATCAATCACGTGGAATACACTGACGCACCAACGACCCAGGTTCCGGAAGATCAAACGGACAAGATGCCGTGCCCGTATTGCGGACACCTTTTGCCCAAGGAGGCGCAGGCCTGCGATCACTGCGATTGGACGCGCACCGACACCGAAACGGTCGAGGGCAAAGCGAGCGACGCCGTAGCCGTTATGCTCAGCGTCATTCCCGGATTGGGTCACATCTATAAAGGGCACAAAGCGATGGGAGCGCTTCTCATGCTGGTCGGCACTCCCATGGCCATCGCCCTCGCCCTTCTCGCCGCGGCCGGCACGGCCGGCTTCGCCCTCCTGCTGCTTCCCCTCTATTGGTTCGCCGTCATGTTCCATGTCTGGGGCATTGAGGACCGGGTCGTCTCCTCCGAGCGCGACGAAGGCGAACAATATTGAGAGCGCCCGGGCCGGCACAATTCCTGGCGACTGCCGTTCTGCTTCTTCTGCCCTTGCTCGCTCTAGCCGCCAAGTTACCCGCTTCGTTCAAAGTCGATGCGACGGCTCAATTTCTTTGCGGCGACTACGTCTTGATCGGTAAAGCTTCGGACTCGGAGAGGATTTACAAAGGTCGCGTCAGCATCAGCTACACCGGTAACAACCAGTTCGTCGTGACGAGGCGGATCGAAGATCGTACGACCACAGCGAAGGGGTTTTTCGACGCGGCCAGTCCCCCGGCGGAGAAGCCGCCGGTGTTGCGCATTCGCTTTCGCCAGGACGGCCGGGAGTTCGAGGCCACGTATCTGTGGAGCAACGACCTGGATAATTACGCCCGCTTGACCGGGTATGTGTATCTTCGGCAAGGCAGCACGAATTCGCCGGGGTTGGAAGCGCTGTTTCCCGCGCCCACACTTACCCGGCCCGACGCAGCCAAGAAATAATCCGAAGCTCTCGCCACGTCGCAGCGCAACACGCGGACTAGCCACAGTCGCGATCAATCCCCCTCGTTGTCATCCCGCCTGCCCGCCGTGGCGGGGAGCCAGCAAAGACGGCAAAGGACCTCACCCATTCATACGCAACACGCAAAGGACTTTGTGTGATCCACCGAGCGCTTGTGCCGTCAGCATTCCACCCGGTCGCGGTCCCGGCGCTCCGGATGACAAGGTAGGGACATCGCGCTGCGATGCCCGTGCGCCATGGCATTTCAGCGGAGTGGACGCCGCCGCGCGGCCTACGCTCAGCCATGTGGCTGCGCAGCTACGCTTTTACCGCCGCATAGATCTCATCGACCATCTCGCGCAATCCGTAGCGAAACTTCCAGTTCGGATAATGCCGCTGAAACTTCCGCACGTCGCTCACCCACCAGATGTGGTCCCCGATGCGGTTCGTCTCCTCGTAACTCCACGTTAGTTTTTTTTCGCTAACTTCTTCGCACAGATCGATCGCTTCGAGCATGGAACAGTTGCTGGGCCGGCTCCCGCCCATGTTATAAACCTCGCCGGATCGCGGCGCGCGGATGAATTCGGCGAAGGCTCCCACCAGGTCGAAGCTGTGAATGTTATCCCGCACTTGCTTGCCTTTGTAACCAAACACACGGTAGGGCCGGCCGCTCACGGTGCAGATCATGAGATACGATAGAAATCCGTGGAGCTCGGTGCCGGCATGGGCCGGTCCGGTCAGGCAACCGCCCCGGAAACAAACTGTCGGCATTCCAAAATAGCGGCCGTATTCCTGGACCAAAAGATCGGCCGCCAACTTCGAAGCGCCAAAGAGAGAGTGCTTCGTGTAATCGATACTCATCGTCTCGGAAATCCCCGGCTCGTACTCGTGACCCGGCAAAATTTCCCAGCGCTTTTCCCGTTCGACCAGCGGAAGCCGGTTCGGCGCGTCGCCATAAACCTTGTTCGTCGATGTGAAGACGAAAGGCGCTTCCGGGCAACAATGACGCGCCGCCTCCAGCAGATTCAGCGTGCCGTTGGCATTGACTGCGAAGTCCACCTGTGGATCGCGCGCAGCCCAGTCGTGGGACGGTTGCGCCGCCGTATGAACAATCGCCGCGATATTTCGGCCCTGTTGCTTGAACAGTTCCATCACCCCTTTGGCGTCGCGGATATCGAGCTCGTGATGCTCATAATTCGGAATGTCTTTGATCAAATGGTCGCGCGTTTTTCCAGTCGACGCTTCCGGACCGAAAAATTGGGCGCGCATATCATTATCAATGCCAATGATGCGCGCTCCTTCGCCGGCAAAATGCTGCACGGTCTCGGAACCGATTAATCCGGCGGAGCCGGTCACAACAATGGTGCGCATGGAGAGGCTAGACCCGAGAAAACAAAGCGGAGGTCATGCCGCTTGCCCAAGAATCCACGTCAGTTTGCCGGAGCTAGGCTGGACCCGAGCCGCCGGATATTGTGTGTCGCCCTGCAGCACGCGCTCGATTAAATCGGCGTGCTTACTCGCGTTGAGCAGGAAGCAGATATGGCGCGCCTCGTTCAGCAGCGGAAAAGTGCAGGTCAGCCGCCAGGAATTAAACTTGGGAACAAAATTGGCAAGAACGCGGCGGCCGCTCTCGTCCAGCGCGGCCGTTCCCGGAAACAAGGAGGCGGTGTGTCCATCCTCTCCCAGCCCGAGCAGAATCAGATCATGGCGATAAATCTGCTCGCTCCGCGCCGCCGCCAGCGCGTCGATGCGCTTTTCATATTCCAGCGCGGCGGTAGCCGGGTCGATTTCCCCGCGCATGCGCAGAATCGACGTCTCCGGAATCTGAGCCGGCGCGAATAACGTTTCTTGGGCCATGCGAAAATTACTTTGCTCATGGTCCGGCGGGACACAACGTTCATCGCCAAACGTGATCAGCACCTTGGACCATGGCAGATCGAGGCCGGCCCGGGCCAGCTCCGCATACACGGGGCGCGGCGTGTTCCCGCCCGAGAGAGCGAGTCGAAATTCTCCGCGTCGAGCGATGGCCTGCCGCGCGGCCTGCAGGATCAAGTCAGCGGCGTCGCGGACGAAGTCCTTGGTCCGGACGATTTGAGGTGTCATCAATGTGGGAGGGACCTCAGGGTCCCGATCAAATCTGTTACGTTGCGGCGCAAAGGCCTCTCCCACATTCCAGAATCAAATGGCGCAATGGGTCTGGCCGCGCTTCTGTAAGTATTTCTGATGATAGTCTTCTGCGCGCCAGAATGGAGGCGCCTGTTCAATCTCAGTCACAACCGATCGCGAATGCTTGCCGCTTTTTTCCAGGGCCGCTTTGCTTGCTTCCGCCTCGGCCTTCTGTTCAGGCGAATGAAAGAAGACGACGGAACGGTATTGCCTGCCCACATCCGGCCCCTGCCGGTTGAGAGTCGTTGGATTATGGTTCGACCAGAAGACCTCGAGCAGCTTGTCGTAGGTGATGACGTTGGGATCAAACTCCACCTCGACGACTTCGGCATGGCCGGTTTCGTCCGTGCAGACATCTTCGTAGGTCGGATGATTCTTGTCTCCCCCGGCGTAGCCGACGGCGGTCGTGGTCACGCCCGGCAATTGGCGGAAAGTCTCTTCCACGCCCCAAAAACATCCCGCTCCAAAGGTCGCTTTCTCTGTCGTCATGAGGGAATGATCCAGTGAGAGCGGGTGCTGCGCAAATCCCGATCAAGCAAAAAAGAGCCAAAAATCCGCCAGTTCCTCTCGGTTGAGCCTTGCTTCGTTGCCCACCTTTCCCAAAATCAAAGACTCAATGCCCGAGGGAACCACTTTGCAAGAATGCCAGCGCCCATGGCTCATGCGTCTTCTCCACGGCGCGGCCGCCGTCTCTCGCGCCCTCGGGATGGATCTGGGGTCAGCCCCCCTCAATGCGGCCGAGTTGATCGCCACGGCGCAAAGGCGCGCCGGTCTGGACGACTTCGGCCAGGGCGATTTCTTTGAGCCTTTGACCCGCCTGCTCGAATCGTGTCATCGCGACGCCGAGCTCAACCTGATGGGAAAAATCGCGCTGCGCACCGACACGTTGCATTGCCTGCGCAACCGGCTTCTGCTCCAGCGCGACCGGCGTATTCATCCGGAGATCGCGAACGAGCAAATCCAGGCGCCCCTTTTCATCGTGGGATTGCCCCGCACCGGCACGACCATCCTTCACACCCTGCTCATGGCCGATCCGCAGCATCGAGCTCCTTTGACCTGGGAGGTGATGGAACCCTTTCCCCTGGGCGACGAACAAAAACAAAGCCGCGTGCGCCGGGCTGCGCGCAGTCTGGCCTGCCTCCGCTGGCTCGCCCCCGCTTTTCCACGGCTGCACGCCGTTGGTGCAGAATTGCCACAGGAGTGCGTCAGCGTGATGAGCCTCAGTTTCATGAGCGATCAATTCGACACCATGTACAACATCCCCTCCTACCGTGCCTGGTTTCTGCGGCAGGATCTTGCTCCCGCTTACGAGTGGCATCGCCGTTTCCTCCAGCACCTGCAGTTCGGCGGCCGCAAAGCCCGTTGGATCCTGAAAGCGCCCGCCCACATGTTTGCTCTCCCGAATCTTCTCTCTGTTTATCCGGATGCGCGATTTGTCCAGACGCATCGGGCACCGCTCGACGCCATCACTTCGGTGTCGAGTCTCATCACCATTCTGCGCCGCATTTTCAGTGACTCGGTCGACCCGGTGGAGATTGGGCGGGAAGCCATGCGTTACTGGGCGGAAACGCTCGAGAATTTTCTGAGCGAACGCGATCGTCTCGCCCCCGATCGGGTTTGCGACCTGCCCTATTGCGATCTGAAACGTGATCCGATCGAGGCGGTACGCGGCGTTTACACACACTTTGGGTGGTCTCTTTCGAGCGAGGTGGAAGCGCGCATGCGTCACGTCCTCGCGACTCAACCGCCAGGTCAGGTTGGCTGTCATCGTTACGAGCCATCCCAATTTGGCCTGGAGGCAGCGGAGATGGCGCGCTTGTTCGCGACTTACTGCGAACGATTCAATCTGCCCGTGCAAGAAAAATCGAGGACTCCCCGGCCCTTGCCGGTGGATCTGGAGAGGGCGCCGGATGTGGAATTTTCGTCATCGGACGGTGGCAACGCCGGGGCCGATGGAGGCGACGCCAGCGTTCAGCGTCGGGCCATGATCGGCTGATCAGCCGATCGATTGGTTGACTGTTCAGTCACTTCTTTTAACCACATCCGTTCGCGCGCGCCGCTGCGGGAGCCGGTCCGACCACCGCACTGAGCAAACCGTTACAGCGTTGTCGCAGCACCCCAAGCCTTGAGGTCGTCCGAAGGGATCACGACATCACCATCCCGCCATCTACGCACAGGACCTGCCCCGTGATGTAGGCCGCGTCGGCCGACGCCAGGAAAGCCACCGAACTCGCGATGTCGGTCGGCTCGCCCACCCGGGCCAGCGGGATTTGCCCCACGATCTTCTTCTGCATCTCCTCGGAAAGGGCTCCGGTCATGTCCGTGACAATAAACCCGGGAGCGACGGCATTGACCGTGATGCCACGGCTGGCCAATTCGCGCGCCAATGATTTGGTGAAACCGATCAGGCCCGCTTTGCTGGCCGCATAATTAGTTTGCCCGGCGTTGCCGATCAACCCAATGACCGAACTGATATTAATGATGCGGCCGCTGCGCTGCTTAATCATGGCGCGTATGACCGACTGCACAAAATTGAAGGCGCCGCCCAGGTTCGTGTTGATGACGGTGTCCCAGTCGGCCACCGGCATGCGCATCGACAGACCGTCGCGCGTCACGCCCGCATTATTGATAAGGATGTCGACCTTGCCGAAGTCCTGCAGAATGCGCCCACCCGTTTCCTGGACCGCAGCGTGATCAGCCACATCGACCGCATAGGGTCGAGCCGCCTCGGGCCGAATGATATTTAGTTCGTCGGAGGTGCGCCTGGCGTTTTCTTCGCTACGGCTCACGCAGGCAACGCGAGCGCCTTCGCTGGCCAGCCGTACCGCAATGGCATGTCCAATCCCCCGCCCCGCTCCGGTGACGATCGCAACCTGATTTTCGAATCTCATGAACCCGTTATTGCACGCGATGAACCGCCTTTGTGCAAGCAGAAGCAGGCGGCCAGGAAAACCCTACGGTTTGACCCAGCGTTGGGTTTGCGCGCTCCTGGCCACGGCGGCGAGAACACGCTGATTCTGCAGCCCATCCGCGAAGTTTGGTTCGATTTTCCTTCTCTTCGCCACCGCCTCCACGAAGTCGGCCACGGTGTGCACGAACGAGTGCTCATAACCGAGCGTATGCCCGGGCGGCCACCAGTGCGCAGCATACGGATGCGAAGGCGCAGTCACGATGATTTCACGAAAACCTTGTGCGTCCGCGGGATCGCGTCGGTTGAAAAACTGCAGATTGTTCAAGTCTTCGAGGTCAAAAGCGAGCGAGCCCTCGCTCCCGTTGATCTCGAGGGTGATGCTATTCTTGCGACCCGGCGCAAAGCGAGTGGCCTCCACCGAGGCCAGGGCCCCATTCCGAAAGCGACCAATCATGGTCACGGCGTCATCGACCGTGACTTTTCCCTTTTTCCGTCCACCCGACTGAAGGGGCCGTTGCTTCACAAATGTTTCGGTCGTTGCGCAAACCTCGCGGAATTCGCCGACCAGATGACGGGCCAGATCCACCACGTGGGAAAAGATGTCGCCGAGCGCGCCGGAACCGGCCATGCCGGACTGCAAACGCCAGACGAGCGGGAAATGCGGATCGACGATCCAATCCTGGGCGTAACGGGCGCGGAAGTGGAAGAGGCGATCCCCCAAATCGCCGCGTTCGATCATTTGTTTGGCCAGCGCAATGGCCGGGATGCGGCGGTAGTTATGACAGATCATGTGCACGAGGCGCTTCTTCTTGACCGCGCGCAACATGGCCTCCGCTTCCGGCACGTTCCTGGCCAGCGGCTTCTCACACAAGATGGCTTTGCCGGCCCGCGCCGCCGCCACCGCCATCTCGCAGTGCATATCGTTAGGCGTGCAGATGTCCACCATGTCGATCTCGGGATCGTCCATGACGCGGCGCCAATCGGTCTCAGCGTTCTCCCAACCTAACTCAACCGCCGCTTTCCGCGTAGCCGCACGCTGGCGGCCGCAAAGCGTTTTCAGCCGCAGGTCCACGGGCAGAGCAAAAAAGCGCGGGGCCTGCCGCCAGGCATTGGAATGAGCCCGGCCCATGAAGCGGTGACCGATCAGGGCGACGGTAAGAATACGTCTGGGGCTCATGGCGAATCCCTTAAGACCCGAAAATCCGAAGAAAGCCCACCTCGATCGCGAGCGTTTCCTGGATGTTCCGGCCGAGATGATCACGCAACTCTTCGAGGCGTCGAATGCGCCGCAGAATTTCGGTGGGTCCGAATCGTTCCGCCACCGCCGCCGTCTCCCCGGCCAGAGCGGGCAAGTCCCTCCGGTCAATTCCGCTGCAGGCCCGCAATAGATCCGACCACCACACAAACAATGTTTCGAGCAGACGCGCCCGTCGTCGTAGATATTGGCTCTCGCTTAATGCCTTGTAATAATCTTCCCGGTCCGCCAGCCAGCTTCCGTCCGTTGCATTTCTGTAACGCGCCTCTTCCGCCTTCATCGTCTCGTTATTCTCCGCTTTGATTTCTTCGCGGATACCCGCCAGTAAACGCTGCAAACCCTGCGCAAGTTGATAGGCATTCTGCACATTCCACGGTTTCTCGCGGGCGGCGTGACGCAGCAATTCGACCAACTCGGCTTCCTCCGCCGGCGCCGCCATGGGACGGGTCGAGAGCGGGATGGGAATGCACCGCGAGATGATGGTGTCGGGCAAAGTTTCCGGCAAGGCGCTGAGCAAGAGAAGGAGCGATTGATCCGGCGGCTCCTCCAGTGTTTTCAAAAAAGCATGCGCAGCCTGCGGCTGCAACCGGTCGGCTTCGGAGATAATCGCCACTTTCCGCCCGCCGCCGGTGGCCCGCATCTGCAGGGTATGCTCGAGGTTTCGTATCTGTTCGATCAAGATGCGTCGCGACTTCGATTCCGGCTCAGCCAAAAAGATCTCGCGCGCACGGGTCGAGAAAACGTCCTCGCTTTTTGTCGCGTTCACGAGACTGGCCAGGCGCGCCGCCAGGGACCGCTTGCCACTGCCGGGCGCACCGGAAATGAGGTAGGCGTGCGCGAGCCGATTCTGTTCGTGTGCCCGCTGCAAATATTCGAAGGCGGCTTCGGGAGAAAAGGCCATCGCTTAGCTCCCTTCTGGCGATTTTCCGGTCGCGGGAAAGCGCGTCGTGATTGTTTGCCAGATCATTTTTTCAATCTCGCCCGGATCCTTCGAGCCATCGATCAGCACGATTCTCTTGGCCTCGCGCGCAGCCAGTTCCCGATAGGCTGCTCGCACCTGCTCATAAAACTCGGCGGGCTCCTGCTCCATCCGATCCGGCTTACGCGGCTTTTGCATCCGCGCATGCGCCGTTCCTTCATCCACATCGAGGACAAACGTCACGTCCGGGATGCACTCGCCTACCGCCATGCCGTTCAGTTGGGCCACTGTTTTCGCATCCAGCTTGCGGGCCGCTCCCTGATAAACCGTCGTCGAATCAAAGAACCGATCGGAAATGACACATACGCCGCGAGCCAGGGCCGGCACAATCACTTCGCGCACCAACTGACTGCGACTGGCCTCGAACAGGAGCAGTTCCGTGATCGGCGTCATCCCAGTGGCGTGCGGCGAATACTGAAGGAGTTCCCTGATGGTTTCGCCAATCGGGGTGCCCCCGGGCTCGCGCGTGACGAGGAATGGGATTTTCAGCGCCTCGAGCCGTTTCACCAGGCGCTGGACCTGGGTCGACTTCCCGCAGCCCTCCGTTCCCTCAAAGGTAATGAATGGCAGGCGCGACATCTGCAGGAGTGTGAAACAAAGGAGAGTCGTTGTCGAATTATGGCATGAGCATCCTGCGCATGGTCTCATCTTCCAGAACATCGGCAGGATGCCGATGCCACGTTCCGGCGTAACCTCGTTACACTAGGATTCAACAATGAAAAATTTCTGGCTCGTCAAACAGGAACCCGAGGCCTACTCGTGGTCGGATTTCACCGCCGACAAGGGCACCAGCTGGACCGGGGTCCGCAACTACAGCGCGCGCAATCATCTCCGCGGCATGGGCAAAGGCGATGAAGTTTTTTTCTATCATAGCGGAGAGGAGAAGGCGGTCGTGGGAATCGCCCGGGTCACGCGCGCCGCTTATCCCGATCCAACGGCCGCCGAGAATGACTGGAGCGCAGTCGATCTCGCGCCGATGCGACGCTTGCCGCGGCCGGTGACCCTGCGCGCCATCAAAAGCGATCCTCGCTTCAAAGAGATGAAGCTCGTCCGGCAGTCACGCCTGTCCGTCATGCCCGTTACGAGCAAGGAATTCCGCGCCATCCTCGAAATGGCGGGATGACACGGGCCGTGCAAACATCACATTCGGCACGGCGACAGAGTGCCGTGGCTACACGGCAAAACATGCCCAGCGCGCCGTAGCCGCCCCGCTCTGCCGGGGCGTCGGGGCCGGGGACGCTCTTCTGGAGCGGTGGTCTGCCACCGCCGAACTTCAGGACGCGCTTCCCGGTGGGGCGAGACTCAGTCGAGCCGACCATTTCTCCAACTGCCCTCATCTCAATCTTCTCCCATTGGGGAGAAGAGGGGAACTTTCCGCTTGTTTGCGCCGCCGCCGACATCGAAAATTTGCAGAATGACCACGGCCGCGGCCACGCAATTTCTCCCCGTCATCGCCACGGCCAGTGCGAAGAACGATTCGCTCGTCGTGTCGATTCACGATATCGCGCCGTCCAACCGCGAAATCATCGAGCCGCTCATCGTGCGGCTGGCCCGGCTCGGCGTGCGCGTTTGCTCGCTCCTGGTCGTGCCGCACTATCATCATGAGAAACTCATCGCCGAGGATCGCGAGTTTCTCTCCTGGCTGCGCGACCTGGAGGCTGCCGGGCATGAAATCGTGATTCATGGGTATTTCCATGAACGGCCGCAACGTCCCGGCGAAACCATCGGGGCCCAGTTGATGACGAGGTTCTACACACAGGGGGAAGGCGAATTTTTCGATATGGCCTATGACGAAGCCTTTCGGCGCATCAGCAAAGCGCACGAGGTTTTCAAGGCGGCGGGATTAAACCCGCATGGCTTCATCGCGCCAGCCTGGCTCTTGAGCGCGGAAGGCGAGCGGGCCGCGCGCGATGCCGGGATGGAATACACGACCCGGCTGCGGACCGTGCTCGACCTTCGCTCCGGGGAAAGCTTTCCCGCTCGTTCCCTCGTTTATAGCGTCCATAACAACTGGCGGCGCATGGCCAGCCTGCTCTGGAACCGGGCTCTCCTGCAAGCAACACGCGACAAAACGCTTTTAAGGCTGAGTGTTCATCCCCCCGATTGCCGATTTCCCGTCATTTGGGACCAGATCGAACGATTCTTAAGAGAGATGACTGAAGCGAGGACCCCCACGACCTACCAGGATTGGATCGCGGAAAAGCGGCAGCGATCTGCCTTCCCCCTAAGATGAGCAAGTGCGACCTGCACATCCATTCGCGCTACAGTGCGCGGTCCGAGGAATGGCTCTTCCGACGGTTTGATTTTCCGGACAGCTATTCCGATCCACGCGCGTTGCACGGGCAATTACGGAAAGCGGGGATGGACTATGTCACGTTGACCGATCACGACACGATCGAGGGTTGTCTCAAAATTGCCGACCTGTCACATACATTTATTAGCGAGCAAGTTACGACTCATTTCCCGCAGGATCCATGCAAAATTCATCTACTGGTCTGGGGAATCACCGAAGCGCACCACGCCGAGATCGCGACGGTCCGAGAGAATATCTTCGATCTGCAGCACTATCTTCAAACCCAGCAGATCGCGCACGCCGTCGCCCACCCGCTTTACAGCATCAATGGTAAACTGAGCGCCGCCCATCTCGAGAAGCTCATTCTTCTCTTTCAGCATTTTGAAGGAATTAGCGGCCTGCGCGATGCCCTGCTGAGCGATCTGGCCCAGGCGCTCTTCGCCGGGCTCACCCCGGAAAAGATCGAGGAATTCGCTAACCGCCAGAATCTGGCACCCACCCACCCCGAGCCATGGCGTAAAATCCTGGTGGGCGGATCGGACGATCACGGCGGACAGTTCGTAGCCTCGGCTTACACCGAGACGCCCAAAGCGAAATCGGCCGCGGCCTTCCTCCAGCACGTGCTGGAAGGGGCCTGCACGGCCAGGGGCCAGGGCGGCACGCCCCTCGCCCTCTCACACGGCTTCTATAATACCGTCTCCTGTTTCATTCAGGATCGGCTCCACCAAAAGCTGGGGCCCAGTGGTCCTCTGCTCGAACAAATGTTCTCCCG
The DNA here is from genome assembly GCA_038203615.1 of Chthoniobacterales bacterium. Taxonomy (GTDB): domain Bacteria; phylum Verrucomicrobiota; class Verrucomicrobiia; order Chthoniobacterales; family UBA10450; genus JBBRDU01. The sequence continues at coordinate 8,927 of JBBRDU010000032.1, read as the reverse complement.
GTTCATGGAAGGCCGGGACCCGACGGAGTTGACCTTGCGCGAGAAAGCGAGCGTGTTCGCTCAGGGCGTTTTATCCGGGAAAATCTTTGAGCTGATCAAGCCGGCTAACATGTCGCTCTGGAAAGAGCTCTCCGGCTATTTCGCTCGGCCCGATGTGAAAGCGAAGCTCAACGAGGAGATCAGTGGCGTGGCCGAGCCGGAACGGCGGACCTTTCTCATGGCCAATCTTGTGGCCGAACAGCTGGCCTTTCGCTTCTTCAAGAAGTCCGTGCAACAACTGAGCGAGGGGAACCTGGTCGAAGGCATCCAGGCCCTCAGCGCCATCGCGCCCATTCTCATTATCCTGGCGCCCTACATTTACGGTTTCCACAGCCAGGCACCCTCGCGCAACTGGTTGCGGGGCTTGTTTCAGGAAATGACCGGCGCCATCCCTCCCGCCCTGCAGAACCGCAAGCGGGCCTGGTTCACCGACACGCTCGAGGACGTCAACGGAGTGGCCACCACCATCCGCAAAATGACGGCGGCGGGCGCGGCCGCCGGCAAGGATTTGATCGTCGTGACTTCTCGCGTCGAATTGCAGATCGACGACATCCCGATCCAGAACTTTAAGCCGATCGGCGAGTTCGAGCTGCCTGAGTACGAGCTGCAGAAGCTCAGTTTCCCGCCGATCATGCAGATACTCGATTACATCCAGCGCGAAAAGTTCACCGAGATCATCATCAGCACGCCCGGTCCGATTGGCTTGACCGCTCTGCTGGCCGCCAAGATGTTGAACCTAAGAACGAGCGGCATTTATCACACCGATTTTCCGCAATACATCCGCATCCTGACGGAGGACAGCTTCCTCGAAAGCGTCACCTGGAAGTATATGCACTGGTTCTACGGCCAGCTCGACACCGTCTTCGTGAACTCGGAAGAGTACCGGCAAAGCTGGATCAAACGCGGATTTGAACCGGCCAAGCTCAAGATTCTGCCGCGCGGACTCGACACGGAACTTTTCCATCCGGCCAAGCGCGATCCGCACTTCTGGGACAAGTTCGGTGAGACGAACGGGGCCGTGCGATTGCTTTATGTCGGGCGTGTTTCACGCGAAAAGGATCTCGACGTCCTGGCCAGCGCCTATCGGCAACTGCGGAAAGAAAAGGTCCCCGTCCAGCTCTTTATCGTCGGTCACGGGCCTTATTCCGAGACGCTCGCCGAAGCTTTGCCCGACGCGCTTTTCACCGGCTACCTCCAGGGCAAAGAACTGGCCGCGGCTTACGCTTCCTCCGACATCTTCGTTGTCCCGAGCACCACGGACACGTTCGGCAACGTCATTATCGAAGCGCAGGCCTCCGGAGTTCCAGTCATCGTTTCCGATGCGGGCGGCCCCCAGGAATTGGTCGACGATCAAACGAACGGGCTCGTCACCAAATCGCACGATGTGGAAGATTTCGCGCGCGCCATCCGCACCCTGGCGGCTGACCCGGCCCGCCGGCGGGAGATGGGAACCAAGGCGCGCGAAAGCGTGATCAACCGCACCTGGCCGAGCGCCTTCCGGAAGTTCTGGGCGATGACGGACGGGTAGCGAGGGTCGCCGGCAAAGGCGGATTCCATCCCCAAGTTCGGCCTAACGACTCCTGATCCTGATAAACTCAAACGCCTCCTGAACAAACCCGACGGGATGTCATCCGTGTTAATCTGTGGCGGAATCTTCTCAGAAGTACCCTTCCCCCTTAATCGGGAGAAGATAATTGATCAGGTCGATCCCGCTCTCTTGTAGGGGAAGGCGCTGCCTTCCCAGGGAAGCTAAAAGCTTCCCCGACAGACTTCTGATCAATCCGGCTCGAAAACATCGGGCAAATCCTGTCCAAGTTCCTTCCTCAACCCGCAATTCCTCCGCGTCCTTTGTGCGAGGCTCGGGATCACACGGAAGGCAATGCCGGCGGCTCGGGAGCGGAAACCTGGACGGACGGCGGGAAGGGCGAGAGCCCCTCCCACACGTCGTAATCGGAGCCAAACTGCCGCAGGTAAAAGAGGAGGAAGGCGTGATAGACCACGAAGAAGGGCAGCGTCAGGACCGTGCCCACATAGGGAATAACGACCAGACAACAGGTGGCACACATCAAAGCGATCATGAGCACGGCGGTGACAACGGTCAGACCGATCGAGAAGAGCACGTAAAGAAGGAGATCCCCCGGATAATTCCGGGCGAGCGAGATGACTTTCCCAAAAGCCACTCGGGCCAGGCAACGCTGGCGATACATCATTGGGACCATGAAATGCAGCGCCATCGCCCAGCACACGATCAACAGGATGAAGAGCGGAATAAGAATGAGCAGCGCCACCAATCCGGGCCATGAGAACCCGTCGGTCTGCGTTTTGATCCAGATCAAAACAACCGGAACAGCGCAGAGCGCGCCGAAGAACAGAAGAATCACGACCGCCGCCAGGGAAAAAAGAAAGAGGCTGTTTCCTTCCCGGCGATAATTTCGCCAGGGCTCGGCGATGGCCGCGCGATTTCGAACAACGCAGTCGGTAAAAATGAACCGTCCCCGGCAACCCACCCACCAGAGAGCCAAAAGGACCGCCCCGACCAGAACAACGGCGACGCCGATGATGAGCAGGACCCACGGGCTCGTATCCCTCCACGAAAAACCAGACGGAGAGGAGGAAGAGGAGTTCCCCCAGTTGCCAAAGTTAAAATGGAATCCGCCCGTGGACAGGCTGGAAAGAAAGGCGGCGAACCCGATGACACACCATTTGGAAAGGTTGAAGGGGCGGAAAAGGATGACCTTCATCAGCTCGAAGGCTTCTTCGAACGGTTTAAAAAGGCGGATATCAGGCTGCGGATCACTCATGTCATTGCACCATCAAGCGGTGCCGAAATAGCGGTCACCCGCATCGCCCAGCCCCGGCACGATGTAACCCAGATCGTTTAGCTCGGGATCGATCGCGGCGGTGATGATGGGAATCTCGGGATGTTGCGAATGTAATTGCTCCAACCCCGGTGGGCAGGCCACCAGACAGATAAACTGAATCCGCGTGGCACCGCTCTTCTTGAGAAGGGCCACGGCTTCGCAGGCGCTGTGGCCCGTGGCCAGCATCGGGTCGATCAGCACGACTTGCGCTTCGCCGATCGTAGACGGGAGCCGGCAAAAATAGGTGGAGGGCCGCAACGTTTTTTCGTTCCGGTAAACCCCGATATGTCCTATGGCGGCGTGCGGAAGGAGCGCCAGCATGCCGTCGAGCATGCCGAGGCCGGCGCGCAGGATGGGAACGAGCACGAGGGGTCGGGCCAGAATTTCCGCCATGCAGACTTTGAGAGGGGTCTCGACCTGATGCGGAACTGTCTCCCACGCGGCCGAGGCTTGACCAAGGAGCAGGACGGAGACTTCCTGGAGGGCACGACGAAAATCGGCCGAGGCGGTGGTCTTGGAGCGGAGAATGGCCAGACTGGCCGCCACCAGTGGATGGTTGACGACCGTCACCTTTGGGTCATGTGTTGTGGCTCTCACCGATTTTCGTGCAAGGTTGGTGGACTTGGCTGAGGAAAACGCACAGACGAGTGCGGCCATTGTTAGTGACAGGATTTGGGGATGAAAAGAGAAATCACTGAGTTGAAGGAGGTCACCAAAGCGCAAGGCGACCCGGCGGCGCCAGACAAACGCCGCTACCCGATCGGGGCCGAATTAATCGGACCGAACGAAGTCAGCTTTTGCATCTGGGCTCCCAAAGCGAAGCGGATCGAGGTGGTACTCGAAGCGAGCGCGGCCAAAAATGCCGAGCGCACTTTCCATCCGCTGACGCGAGAGTTGGATGGGTATTTTTCCGGTTCGGTCGCGGCCGGTGCAGGCGCCTGTTATCGGTTTCGAGTCGATGGGGGCGAACATTTTTACCCAGATCCTGCCTCGCGCTACCAGCCTCATGGTCCGCATGGTTCTTCGTGCGTGGTCGATCCGGCCGCTTTTTCCTGGTCGGATGCAGCGTGGCGTGGACGCAAACTGGCCGGTCAGATCTTTTACGAAATGCATGTCGGCACCTTCACGCGGGAAGGAACCTGGCAGGCCGCCGCGAAACAATTGGAAGAACTTGCGCGCATCGGGATCACCGTCATCGAAATGATGCCCATCGCCGATTTCCCCGGGAATTTCGGATGGGGCTATGACGGCGTGAATCTTTTTGCACCAACCCGACTGTACGGGACACCGGATGATTTGCGCGCTTTCATCGATCGCGCGCACCACGTCAATCTGGCGGTCGTCCTCGACGTGGTTTACAATCACTTTGGTCCGGATGGCAATTACCTGCGCAGTTTCTCGGAAGATTATTTCACGACGAAACACGAGAACGACTGGGGCGAATCGATTAATTTCGACGGCCCGAATTCAGAGCCGGTGCGCGAGTTTTTTATCACGAATGGGCGCTATTGGACGGAAGAGTTTCATTTCGATGGCTTCCGCTTCGACGCCACCCAGGATGTGCACGATGAGTCGGAGGAATATGTCATCGGCGCGATTGGGCGGGCCGCCCGCGCCGCCGCGGGAGACCGATCGCTCATCCTGGTGGCGGAGAATGAGCCGCAGGAAACCAAATTGGTGCGTCCGCGCCGCGCCGGCGGCGACGATCTCGACGCAATCTGGAACGACGACCTGCATCATACCGCCATCGTGGCCTTGACCGGACGGAATGAAGCCTATTTCACGGATTATCTCGGGACGCCGCAGGAATTCGTGTCCGCCGCCAAGTATGGCTATCTCTACCAAGGCCAGCCTTACCTTTGGCAGGAGGCCCATCGCGGCACTCCCACCTTGGGACTTCCGCCGGAAACCTTTGTCGGCTTCATCGAAAATCACGATCAAGTGGCCAATAGTGTCCGGGGCGAACGCGTCCGTTTCCAATCTTCCCCCGGACGCTACCGGGCGATGACGGCTCTGATTTTGCTGGGTCCATGGACGCCGCTGCTTTTTCAGGGCCAGGAGTTCGGTGCTTCCAGTCCATTCCTCTATTTCACCGACGTGGGCGATCAGGCGATGAAGGAGGGCATCCGGCAGGGACGCTTCAGCTTTTTGAGGCAATTCCCGTCCATGGCGAAGGAAGAGGCGCAGCGCATCGTCCCGGCGCCGGACGATCCGGATGCTTATGTCCGCTGCAAACTCGATTTTACGGAACGGCAGACGAACCAGCCTTTTTACGATCTTCATATCGATCTGATGAAACTGCGGCATAACGACTCGCGCTTTTCCGCCCAGATATCGGGCGGACTCGATGGTGCCGTGCTGGGCCCGGCCAGTTTCGTCCTGCGCTATTTTGCCAGCGATAATGATGACCGCCTGCTCGTCATCAATCTCGGAAGACGCCAAATCCTGAGCCCCGCTCCCGAGCCGCTGCTCGCCCCGCCCCTTGGATTTACGTGGGAAACTCTTTGGACGAGTGAGTCCACCAAGTATGGCGGACCCGGCGCGGTCGATGTCGTGACTGAGGATCGCTGGACCCTGCCGGGCGAATCATCCGTGGTCTTGCGACTGGTTCCGGAGAAAACACCGCGTCGAAAACCGCAGCGTCGCAAGTTCTAGAGATTCATTCGGAATGACCGTGCACAAGCCGATGACGGTGCGGGTAATGCCGTGGGATCCCGCCCAAATGTCGCGCGAGCTTCTGCTCGATCGCGAATGGATCGTGACCAACGGCCTGGGCGGCTACGCGTCGGGAACGGTTTCGGGCGCGATTACGCGCCGCTATCATGGTTTACTCATTGCCGCGCTGCCGGCCCCTCTCGGTCGCGTCGTAATGTGGAGTCATGTCTCTGAATTTCTCCATCTCAGCGAAGAAAACATTGTTTCGTTAGGCGCGGAGGAACGGGCCGGCGGACAATTGGACCTGAAGAGTGCCGATTATCTGCGCGAATTTCGCCTCGAGGATGGCTTGCCCGTCTGGACCTACCATGTGCAGGGCCATGTCATCGAGAAGCGCGTTCTGCTGCCGCATCTCCAGAATACCGTGCATGTCTCTTATCGCGTGCTGGAGGGAAGCGACCCTTTGCACATGGAGTTGCGGCCGGCCTTTCATTTCCGGCATCACGAAACTCAGGTGAGTGAAGACGCCGGACCCTACAGTTTCACGGCCATCGACTCACGTTACGAAATCGCCACCATCCCGCCGAAGTTTCCGCCCTTGCGCATGAAGCTGTGCGGCTTCGAGTCCGCCTTTACCATGGGCCAGCACGACATTCGTCAAGTCGTCTACCGCAACGAGCAAAGCCGCGGGTATGCCTATGAGGGAAACTTGTGGAGCCCGGGGTTTTTCCGCGTCACCGTTTCGAGCGATCTTCCCGCCACGCTGGTTGCGTCGACTGAGCCCTGGGAAATCGTGGATGTGCTGAGCCCGGAACAGACGCTCGCCTCCGAGCGCGAACGTCGCACCCGTTTGCTCGAAGAGGCTGCTCCGGAGGCGCGTGCAGGCGTTGGGGCAGAGCTGAGTTTTGCGGCCGATCAGTTTGTCATTACTCCGGCCGGACGGTTCGAAGAAGCAGCGCGGGCGCATGCCGCCGGCGACGAAGTGCGCACCGTCATCGCGGGCTATCATTGGTTCACCGATTGGGGCCGCGACACCATGATTAGCTTGGAGGGATTGACCCTCACGACCGGTCGTTGCCTGGAAGCGGGTTACATTCTACGCACTTTCGCCTACTACATCCGAGACGGACTCATTCCGAACATGTTTCCGGACGGAGCGAAGCAAGGGATGTATCACACGGCCGACGCCACGCTCTGGTTTTTCCATGCGCTTCATCGTTATCTCGAAATCACCCAAGACCAGACCACCCTCAAACTCCTGCTTCCCTCCCTCGTCGAGATTATTGAACACCATTTGCGCGGGACCAAATTCAACATCGGAGTGGATGGCGAGGATGGCCTGCTGCGACAGGGGGCGGAGGGCTATCAGCTCACCTGGATGGACGCCAAGATGGGCGACTGGGTGGTCACGCCACGCCGTGGCAAGGCGGTGGAAATCAACGCTCTCTGGTATAACGCCCTGTATCTCGTTTCCGCTTGGCTGCGCAGTGTGGGGGATTCGGTCACCGCCCAGCGTTATGCCGAAGCGGCCAAACAGGCTCGCGCCTCTTTCAACGAGCGTTTTTGGTACGCCGACGGCGGTTATCTTTACGACGTGATCGACTGCAACGGACAGCCCGGCACGCACGACCGGTCATGCCGGCCCAACCAGATCTTCGCCATCTCGCTCGAACATCCGGTCCTGGATGAGGAACGCTGGGCCCCGGTCCTGCAGGTGGTGCAGGAGAAGCTGGTCACACCCGTCGGATTGCGTTCCCTTTCGCCAGATGATCCTGAATACAAGCCCATTTACGCGGGCGACCTCCGCTCGCGCGACGGGGCCTACCACCAGGGGACGGTTTGGGCGTGGCTCATCGGCCCGTTCCTCGATGCCTGGATGAAGCTGCATCCGACGGATAAGGCGGGGGCGCGCCAATTCCTCGAATTTTTCCCGGAACACCTGAGCGAAGCCGGGATCGGAACGATCAGCGAAGTCTTCGACGCGCGCGCTCCCCATGGGGCCGGCGGATGCATCGCTCAAGCCTGGAGCGTCGCCGAATTGCTGCGCTGCTGGGTGAAAACAGCCTAACGACTTAGGATTTTCCGCCGAGCAGTCCACCGAGCATCCCGCCCAGTTTGCCCTTGAGAAGTTCGCCCGCTTCCTGGCCGAGCGTTCCGATCCCGCCCTGCATCCCGCCCTCGACGAATGACTGAAGATGGCTGGCGATGGGCGCGGGCAATTTTTCCTTCAGGATATCCATGACTGCTTCCACTGCCTTCTGCGCGTTCTCCGGGCTGAGCCCGGACCGTTGTGACACCATCATGACGAGTTCATTCATAACTTTCCGAGAATAAACCGCTTGCTGCAGGAGGTAAAATCATTTCGGACCACGAAGTTGGTTCGTCGCGCTCGCGCCCGAAAGGTCATGGTCCGGAAAGACGACGCCCGTTCATTGTCTGATCCCAGTTTGCACAACGCCCTTCTTCAGCGCATAACTTGCCTGGTGATATTTTGGCGCGCCGCATTCTTCCTCGCCGCCACGGTCACTCTGGCCGCGCAGCAGAAACCGCCTTCTTCCGCCCCGCCCGCCCAGAAGGTCTATCCGGTGGCGCTTCCAAACTTCGACGAAGAGACCGCCACCCGACTCCAGATCTTCCTCGATAATGCCGATTTTGGGCCGGGCAAAATCGACGGCCGAATGGGCGAATTCTTCCGGAAGGCCCTCATCTCTTACAAGCACGCCCACGCCATGCCGATCACAGGCGCGGTCGACTCGTGGCTGCTCGCCCAGGTGCCGGTGACATACACCACCTACACGATCAAGGAAGATGATTTGAAGTTGATCGGGCCGCTTCCGGCCGAGCACGCGGAGCAGGCGAAGCTGAAATGGATCCCCTACACCTCGCTGCTCGAATATGTGGCGGAACGCTATCACTCGGCCGAGACCTACATCCAGAAGCTCAACCCGGGAAAGAACTGGGAGCAATTGCAGGTCGGCGAAGTCTTGAAGGTGCCGAACGTTCTGCCCTTCCTCATCGAAACGTTCACCGAAAAAAAGATTCCGCCCAATCCGGCTTTCGCCGCGCGCAAAGTGTTCGTCGATACGAAGGAACATTTGCTCGAAGTCTTCGACAACGATCAACTCGTCTGTGAATTCCCCATCACTCCGGGTTCCACCACCCTGCCCGCCCCCATCGGAACATGGAAAGTGGTCGGCATCGTAACCATGCCGTGGTTCCGCTACGACGAAGGCATGCTCAACCACGGAGTGCGCACGGAGGATTATTTCAATCTGCCGCCTGGCCCCAATAACCTGGTCGGCGTCCTCTGGATGGGCCTCAACAAAACCGGGATCGGCATCCACGGCACGAATAATCCCGAGACGATCGGCC
>JBBRDU010000031.1:0-29853 GCA_038203615.1 Chthoniobacterales bacterium | reverse complement strand
AGAGAGCTGCGCCCCAGAGCATGGCGCCGTGGTTCATCATGCTGTGATCGACGTCATGCACGATCTCGCCGTGACAGAGGCCGCAGGTGGTTTGGGCGACGCGCAGATCGCCCGGGTTCATGAAGCGGATAAACTCAGGCGATTCGTGATTCAACCAGGCGGTGGAGTTAGGCGGATTGGCCGAGGTTTTAAAGAACTCTGGGTGGCGCGGGAGGATGTGGGCCTGCTCGGCCTTGAGGTTCCGCGCCGGATTTCCCCCGTGGCAATCCGTGCAACCGAGCACGACGTGCTCGGCTTTGTGCATGGGCTCGATCCCGTGATGACATTGCAGACAGCCGATGCTTTTGGCGTCGGCTTCGGCCTGGGTTTGGTCGATCCAATTGGGCGGGGGCAAGGCGGCGCGCTGGGCCGGGTGATCGATGGGGATGGAGGTCGGTGGCCCGTAGCCGGTGGAGAAGTCCTGGGCGGAGGCGGCGGTGACGAGGAGAAGAAAAAGAAAACGCCCAACGCCCAACGCCCAATGCCCAACGCTCAATGGGAGAGAAAGAGAACGCCCAACGCCCAACGCCCAACGCCCAATGTCGAAGTCAGAGTTCCGCGGGGTCATTTTGCGTTTTTTTCTGTGGTGCGAACGCTGGCGACGAAGATTCGGATCAGCTCTCCGACCTCGGTTAAGGCCTTCTGCAGCTCTGTAATGTCAGCCAGTTTAAGGTGTCCGATCAGTCGTAACCATCGCCATGTTTCCCGCAGCTCTTTCAAACAGATGCGCAGTTTGTGCAGAAAATCCTTCCGCGACTCGGCTGCTTCAACTTCGCCGTGGTTAACGAGAAGCGATGTTCCACAGCGAAGCAGTTGTCTCGAAATGTGATTGCCCGCCTTGGTATTCGGCAAGGAATCGACCAGGCAAGCGACCCTGGCGGTAAAATTCAGCCGCTCTTCTAAGTCATATTTCTGCTGGGAGCGTGATCCATATTCTCCCTGGCGAATTTCTGCAATACGCCTATTTCTGAATGCGACGTTGGGCGTTCGGCCTTGGGCGTTCGACGTTTTCTTCATCAGTAAGTGAGCGTCAGCGTCACGATTCCGCTGTAGAGAAATGGATCCACCGTGGCCGCGGCCGGCTGGGGATAGCCGTGCACGGGCGCCGCGTTCGTGCGGTAAATATCCTTGTATCCCCAGCGCGGAATGAGAAAACCGGCGCCGGCCGATACGATCACATTCTCGGTCAAGAGCGGACGCCATTCGAAGCCGGCGCTGCAATCGAGCGCGAAATCGTTGCTCGAGCGATTGGTGAAGAGAACCAGCTCGGTCGGCGCAGTCGTAACCGTGCGAATGTAATTCACGTTGATAAAGCTTTTCAGCTTCGGCGTGATGTCGGCGTCGAGTCCATAGCCAAAGATGAGCGCACCGGGATTGACGAAGTTCGCCTGGCCCTCGGTCTTGCTTGTGCGGAAATCAATGACCAAGCTGTCGCGCTGCTTAAAGTTGACGGAAGAGCCGGCCAGATTGAAGCCCTGGTGGGAGTAGAAACTGAACGGGCCGCCCATTAAGAAGGGGCGGTCCAGCACCGTGTCGAACCCGGTCGCATGCGAGTCCGTCGGCTTCGAGTCGCCGCTCGCGTAGAAGACAGTAAACTTGTGCCGCATCCAGTTCTTGTCGACTGACAGCTCGAGCGCCGCCATTTGCGCGTTGATATCGACGCGCCGGCCGGCGATGCCATTAAGGCTGTCCTCGCCCAACACCTGGTAAAAGGCGTGATCGATATTGAGCCAGCCAATGTGTCCGTCGCCCGTCCAGCCCAGGTAATACGCCTGCAGGTAATGATCGGCCACCGTGCCAATGGGCGCCGGCCGCGTGATGAATCCGTTCTTGTCGTAATGACGGCTGTTGTTATCGAAGTCGCCCACAAAACTCAGTTCGCCGGTGTAGCCGTGCCAGATTAAATCCTGCCGGAAGACGTTCGCGATGTAGACCTGCTGGCTGCGTGAGTTGAATTCATTCAGGTCGGAGTAGGTATCCTTCTCCAGCATGTCGAAGGCAGCGATGTTGTATTGCCAGCGGTTGTTGTCGTAGTTGCCGAAGATGCGCGCCCCCAGGTTGGTGTCGTTAAAAATGAAGCCGCGAAAATCGCTTACGAACGGCTGAATCCCGACGCGCGCGGAGATGAAGTCGTAGTTGTTCGTCAGATCGCGGATGTGCACTTCGGCAAACGCTTCCTGCAGCGACCAGAACTCCTTTTCGCGCGTTGTCCCGTTTTGCGGATTCGGGTTCACCACGTTTTGCTCCTGCACATCGATGTAGTTGTGATTGTAAACACCGAGCAAACGGACGGCCCACTCCACCGGCTTGAAGGCAGTCTCGCCTTTGAACAGATCGATCCCGAGTGAGATGTCGTTCGACCAGAAATATTGTTCGCTGCGGCCAAAAAACTCGGAGCTGTTCGGCCGATCCGCGCTCACCCCGCTGGGAGTGGGCAGGCGGCGCGTCTCGCCCTGCGCGAAATCCTCCACCGTCAGATTGAGGAAGATATCCTGTCCGATGATGGGTGCGTCGCCTTTCAATTTGCTTTGCAAATAAGGATGCCAGAGATGCAGGTCCGATTGGTAGGTCGTCTCGGTGGAGGGATCGGCGTAGCGCTTCCAGCGGCCGAACCCGATGAACCAGCGGTTGGGGATCGGTTCGGAATCAGGCAGGAGACCTTCGCCTTCCTCCGATTCCGGATAGGTCTCGTACTCCAGCTTGCGCCGGCGTGGCACCACTTCCCGCACGCCTTTGCGCGGTAGTTGCAAGGAACGGGGCAGAGCTTCCTCACCGTATTGCGGAAGCTGCGGCAGAATAGGCGGAAAAAGATCAGGCGGTTCTTCCTGCTCCGTTTCGCGTGAGGCGCCCGGATCGGGATTGAACTGCGAAGGCGCTTGCGGGAGTTGTGCTTCCAGCTCCGTCTCGGTCGTAGTGGTGGTGGTGGTCTTTGTTGCCTTTTCCGAGACGATCGTGACCTGGCCAATCGACACATTCTTGCGCAGGGACGGTTGGATCCGAACCGGCCGTATCTCGACCAACGGACCGGGCGCGGTCGCGCGGGCCGGAGGCGCGATTTCGATCGTCTGCGCCTGGCCCGAAGGCTCGGACATTTCGAGGGTGAACAAGACCTGGCCCATGCCCAGGAGGAGGGCGCCGGTGATCGAGTGAGCTGACCAGCGCATGGGAGCCCGATGATGCCGGAAAAATCAGGGGATTAGCAAGCTCAACACATGGCGCTTCCGAGGGAGCGCTGCCTGGGAATGACCTTTGGTCGGCCCGCTTTCCCGTGACAGCCGCCAGAGGAATTTTCGTATTTCTCGTGGCAATGCCGGACCAATTTGCTAGAAACAGCGGTCCGGTATGAAAGCTCGTCTCTCCCTTCTTTTGCTTGCGCTGGCGGCGGGTGTGTCATCGACTTTCTCCCAGCTCACGGTGGCGGATGTGAACACGATTATTGGTCATGCCGTCACACGCGCGATCAAGATTTCTCCCAATAGCGTCATCGCCGTGACGGACCGGGAAGGTTACACCCTGGGCGTGTGGGTGGTGCGGGGAGGACCGGCCACGGTCGATGAAATTGCGACCGCGGTTTCCAAGGCCGGTACCGCATCCTTCCTGAGCAGTAACCAGAATGCGTTCACTTCGCGCACGGCCGGATTTATCATCCAGCAACATTTTCCACCGGGCGTGAGCAACACCGCGACCGGTCCCCTCGTCGGAGTGGGTCTTTCCAATCTCTTTTTCTCGGACATCAACAAATTCAAAAAAGGATTCCCGCCGGTTCCGCCGGTTTTCAGTCCGACGCCCGGGCTGGTTGCTCCCTTCGTGCTCGGCACGTCGTTGGACGGATCGCCCGGCGGCGTCCCACTCTATCAAGGAGGAGTGCTCGTCGGTGGAATCGGCGTCACGGGAGACGGCACACCACCGCCCCCCATTCCGCTGAATCCCATTTCGCCGATTGCGCCGTTGCTCGTGCCGTTCATTCCACCCGGGCCGCTCCCGCCTCTGGTGCGCAATGAAAATCCGTTTATTTTTATTGGAGGCTACGACAAAGACGAGGACGTGGCTCTGGCCGGGCAGAGGGGTTACGCCGCCTCCTCCAGCATCACGGCGGACAATGTTTTCATTAATGGAATTCGCCTGCCCTACGTCAGTTCCTCGACCAAACCGTCCAAAACGCTGAGCGCGGTGGGAAACTACGATCCGAATTATCCTCCGGTAGCATCCATTCCGCCGCCGCCCGGGCTCTATCCCTCCGCCACGTTCGGTGGGGTTCCGGGCGAGATTCGACAGCCGATCACGAACGATCCGCTGGTGGCGCCCATCAATGGCCAGCCTCGCCTGAACGCTGTGGAAGTCGCCAGCATCATCGATTTTGCGGCCAAGCGCGTGAAGATCACGCGCGCAGGCATCCGCCTGCCCATCGGAAGCCAGATGGAGGTATTCATTACCGTCGTCAATAATCCTGACGTGGACGGCGTTGCGCCCACCGTGCTGGGGACGTTCCGCACGGGCGAAGCCACTTTGTTCAGCTGGGATGTAGCCGTGCAAAAGGCTCGCACCACCCTCTTCTATTCGCGTCAGGATTTTCTCGGGTTCGGTTTGAATGTCGCCGTGTCCACCCGCTGTGTTGGTTTCCTGGCGCAGCGTTTTTATCCGCCCGGGATCGATGGCAATAATCCCGGCCCCTTCTTCACCGAGCAGGATGCGCTTTCCGGCTTTGCCGGGGCCGAGCCGAACGTGACCTTCACCGGCACAGCCGCCAGTCCTAATCCACCGGGGTTCCTGCCCATGCGGGATGGCATTAGGCCGGATTTGCCTAACGGAATCACGATTTTCCCCGGCGGCTTTCCGCTTTATCGCAATGGCGTTCTCATCGGTGCGATCGGCATCAGCGGTGACGGGGTGGATCAGGACGACATCGTAGGCGCGTCCGGGACCCATGATTTTCTGGCGCCCATGTCGATTCGTTCCGACGAGTTTTCCTTCCGCGGCACGCGCCTGCCCTACGCCAAATTCCCGCGCGACCCGACGCTGTAATTCGCGCGTCGCGCTCGGCCGATTGGTAGTGGATGGCTGGTTCCTTTGTCATCCCGAGCCCCGCCTAGGCGGGGCGAAGAATCTCCCGCGCGCTGCGCCGGTCACAACGGGCGCGTAGCGTGCCCGCGTGTGATTGGATGTTCTTCGCTGCTCTCGCTACGACGGGTAGGGAGGATGATAGGAATGGAAGGGAGATCGTGCTGCGATGTCGCTCCGCTACGGTACTTCCACTACCGACAGCGCTGGTGAAGGCTCGGACACGGCCGTTTTGTTAGGCCATGGGCTGCCGTCGCATGCGTATCTGAGCTTCAGGCAGCGTCAAATTAGTGGAAGAGGCTTGGGGGCATGCGTATTTAGGATGCGGGCGCTGGGCTCGGCCGTGGCGTTTCGTTTCTGCATGACATTGCCTTCTGATCCGCCTCCTCTTTTTTCGCACGATCCTTATGCGGCCTTTCGCGCGCGCGCCTACAGCCTGTTCAGCGCTGGAAATCTTCTTTCCATCATCGGCCGGCAGATGCTGGCCGTAGCAGTTGAATGGGAAATCTACGCGCGCACCCACTCCGCCACCGCGCTCGGGCTCGTCGGGCTGGTCATTGCCATCCCGGTGGTCGGGTTCTCTCTTCCGGCCGGGCACCTGGCCGATCGCTTCAGCCGGCGCAAGATCATCCTGGTCACACAAATCTGCAGCGGTCTCGCTTCAGCTGGGCTCGCCTTGATCTCATGGAAGCATCTGGTCATTCCGCCCATGGCCGGAATCCGCGCCTCCAATCACGCGCTCACGGCCATCGCCGGCATTTTCGAACGGCATCATCCCGCCTTTCATTTCGACGATTCCTCCGTTCCCCTGATTTATCTCCTGCTCTTCCTTTCCGGCGTGTCGCGCTCGTTCGGTTGGGCGGCGCGCGCTTCCTTTTTTCCGACGCTCGTCCCGCGTGACGCCTTCTCCAATGCGGTAACCTGGAACAACAGCTTCTTTCAGGTCGGATCGGTCGTGGGGCCGGCTATCGGCGGTCTGCTCATTGCCTACATTGGATTTCCCTGCGTGTATCTGATCGACGTCTTCTGCGCCTTTGCCTTTTTCCTGCTGGTGCTGCCCATCCGTCCACGGCCTCGTCCGGGCGGGGCGCGGGCCGAATCGAATCCGTGGAGAAGTCTGGTGGCCGGGATGCATTTCGTTTTCAGCAAGCACGTTATTCTGGCCACCATCACGCTCGATCTGTTTGCCGTGCTGCTGGGCGGCGCGACCGCCCTCTTGCCGATTTTTGCCGATCAAATTCTGCACTGTGGCCCAGTCGGCCTGGGTTGGCTGCGGGCTGCCCCGGCCGTGGGGGCGTTCGGCACGGCGCTCGTCGTGGCTTATTTGCCGCCTATGCGACGGGCCGGCCAGACGTTGCTCTGGTGCGTGACCGGGTTCGGCCTGGCCACGATCGGGTTCGGCTTCTCGAAAGCGTTCTGGCTATCGTTAGGCATGCTTTTCCTGGCCGGGGCTTTCGACAGCGTGAGCGTCATTATTCGTGGATCCATCGTGCAACTGGTCACGCCTGATGAAATGCGCGGGCGCGTCTCGGCCGTGAACAATATTTTTATCGGGACATCGAATGAATTCGGTGCGCTCGAATCTGGACTCACCGCCGCTCTGTTCGGCCCGGTCCTGTCGGTCGTGGGGGGCGGTCTCGGAACCATTCTCGTCGTCCTGGCGGTCGCGCTTTTCTGGCCGGAAGCGCGCAAGATCGGCGCGCTTGATCGGACGCTGCGGTAGGGAGGGATGACTCTCCGAGCCGTCCGGATTCGAACTCCGTCTTTGTGGGCGGGCTGCTGGACATCTCGGAGAGACGTCCCTTTTGCGAAACTACGTGTCCCTAAAACGAGCCGTGCACGGAAATGGTGCCGTAAAGGGCGCTGCCGTTTTCGTGGTAGCGCATATCGGCACGATAGAAATCGAAGCTCCGGTACGGCTGATAACCCACTTCGCCGGTCACGGTCAGCGAGGAGGAGAGTTTCCAATCCGCTCCGGTGCCGGTGCGCACTTCGCTATAGGTCAGGACCGCCCCATTCAGTTGTGGATGCCCGCCATGGCGATTTCCGAAGTCGTTGCTCACGCGGAAATTAGTCTCTTTGAAAAGACCGCCGGCATAGAGCGTTAAATTTTTGGTGGCTTCATATTCCACCCGTGGAGTGGGCAGAACGACGTTGGCCACCCATTGCCGGGCGAATTTCCAGCGGATCCCGACCGCGGGGATAATGGGATATTTGCGTTCCACGTCGACGCTGACGCCGACGATATATTGAAGGTTGGGACTGTAAATGTAGGTGCCGCCGACGAGAAAAGGCACGCTGAAGTTATCCGAAGTGAAATCGGTCGTCCCATAAAAGCCCGGTTGCGCCTCGAGCCGGACCAGGATCGAATCAGAAAGTTGCGTATCCAGGCCAAGGACCAGGGCGCCGGACTGAAGGGTATTGGGCAGCGGTGCCTTCGCCGGCAATCCGAAGGAAAAGCGCTCCCATTGCAATCCGAGGCGAAGCACCCCGAGTTTGATGCGCGGGGTCAGAATGAGCTGCAAGATGGTGTCACTCTCATCGTAATCCTCGATCGACTTGCCAGCGCGTTTGACCGAGGCCTCCCCCACGTAGGTTTCCTCGACGACGTACTCGCCGGAGGTAGAGAAGATGTTTTTAAACCAGGAGTGATCGGATGAATTGGCTGCGTCATCCTGCGCGAGCAGGGGTGCGGCCAGCAACAGGCTGAACCACCACCCGCTCCATCGCATCAACCATCGGGACGAAAGAGAGTTCATTCCTCAGCGACTGCCGGAAGTATCACGACGGAATAGGGTCACACTGTGGGAAATATCTTTCATCATGGCCGCCTCCGAAGCGAGCCGCTCCACCCCATGCAAGGAAGCGAGCGCCGCTGAGGAAATCATGTCGCCGCGCCAGACGAGCGTCGACGTTTTTCCATCCACCGTGACCGGCCACATTTGGTAAAGAGTGAGCGCCGCGTAATAGCCGCCGCTGGCATAGTAGAGAACATCGGCGGCCTGATACGGTCCTTCTCCGCCGCCTTTGGCATAAGATGCGCCGAGGGTCAGCACGCCCTGGTTGTCCACGTCGACCAATTCCCAGTAGAGCTCGGGCGAAGTGCCGGGGCCGCGCCCAATGCCGGTTTGGCTGAGGAAACTGGAGAACTGGCGCCGGATTTTTTCCTGTTGCTTGAGCAATCCGGAGAATTCCTGGCCAGGTTGAACGCCATTTCCGCTGTGGTCGTAGGACGGCTGCGCGGCCGCCCCCCCGGAGGCGAAGCTGCGGGCTCGGCTGCTTAATAAATTGCTCCAGAATTCCGCCACACCGGCCGGCATGGCGCCGCCGCTCGCGTTGCCGGCCGCGAACTTTTTTGCTTCCTCGCGGCTGATCTGCAGATCGGAGCTCATTTTGGTGGTGGCGCTGACCAGCAACCGGACTGAGGCGTTATCAGGCGCGTCTTTCAATTTGGCGAAATCGGCCGGGCTGGCCGCGGACCGAACCTCTGCGTGAAGAAACACTTTGAGCTCGCGGTGTTTCAACGGATTCCACTGGCGCAGGCCTTCGATTTGTTGAGCGGGATTGCCCGGCGCCACGTAGCAGCTTTGCACGGAGAGAAAGCGGGGTTCGCTCATGGGCGGGCCATGGGCCGCTTTCACATCGCTCTTAACCAGGGCGGCCAAATCGACTTTGTCGAAAACGGAAAAAGAGGCCATTTCCGAAACGGGATCGGCGCGCAAGGCTGACTGACTGAGAAAGATCAGGAGGAGGGCGGCGGAGGTGACCGCCGGGCAGAGGGCTGGCTTGTCCCGGATTGGATTAGGTCTCATACGCCCTCATTATTATCGCCCTCGCCTCATGCTTGCAAATGAGCAAGCATCATCGCAATGAACAGTCCGATGAGTGAACCGGCCATTACGCTCAATGATTTGAGCAAGAATTTTGGAAATGTGGAGGCGGTTCAGCATGTCTCCCTGGCGATCGAGCGCGGGACCATCTTCGGTTTTCTGGGCGCCAACGGGGCGGGCAAGACCACCACGATCCGGATGTTGTGCGGCTTAACCAAGCCAACCGGAGGGAGCGCCACCATCGGAGGAAAAGACGTTTGGAAACATCGCCACCTCGTGCGGACCAAGTTTGGCTACGTGGCCCAGCGTTTCAGCCTCTATCCGGACCTGACCGTGCTCGAGAATATGCGCTTTTTCGGCGGGGCCTGCCGCGTGCCGCGCGCACAACTGGAGCCGCACATCGTTCGATTGCTCACGCTGACCGATCTGGAGAAAAAGCGCGACGTTCCGGCAGGAAGTCTTTCCGGGGGAATGCGGCAATTGCTCGCCCTCGGTTGCGCCCTCGTGCACGATCCGCCCCTGCTTTTCCTGGACGAACCGACTTCCGGGCTCGACCCGGTTCATCGGCAACAGATCTGGAATCTACTCTACGATTTGAGCCATCAGCAAAAGACCGTGTTCGTCACGACCCACTATATGGATGAAGCGGAGCGTTGCATTCAGGTCGGTTTCCTTGATCGGGGCCAGCTCCTGGCCCATGCTTCGCCGCGCGAATTGAAAGGAAGTTTCAAGGCTCGTCTGCTCGAGCTCGAGGTCGATCCGCTCATGCCAGCCCTGCTACGCTTGCGCGATGTTCCGGAAGTACTGGGCGTTTCGTTGCGCAGCGGAAGTTTGCGTCTCTACGCGCCGGACTCGGAGCGTCTGCTGGCGGGCTGGCAGCAACAATGGCCTTTTCCCGAGCTGAAACTGTTAAGCCATCGCTGGGTGGAGCCCGACATGGAAGATGTTTTCACCGCCTACTCCCAGGGCTATGACGGCGTGTTGAACAAGGCGCAATCATGAGAATTCCATCACTCGGTGCGGTCGGCAGCGTGGCTTACAAGGAATTCCTGCACATTTACCGTGATCGCCGCATTCTCATTCTGCTCCTTATTTTGCCGCCCTTTTTCACCCTGATCTTCGGGCACGCTTTCGAAGCGGATCAGATGACAGACGTGCCGGCCCTGCTGGTGAATCGCGACGACACACCGCGCACGCAGCGTTTTCTCGATATTGTTTTGAAGAACAAGACGTTTGTCTGGCACCGGCAAGCGCCCGAAAAGACGGATGAAACCGACCTGCTCGGGCACCACGTGCGCGGCGCGCTGGTCGTTCCGGCCGGGTGGAGCGAGAGCCTGGTCAATGGCGATCCGAAGCCGCTCATTTTTTATCTGGACGGCAGCGACACCAACACGGCCAGCGAATTGGAAGGCAGTGTCCAGCAAAGCCTGGCCGATTTTCAGATGAAAGAGCGCGATGCCACGGTGCAGGCATTGCCCGGTGAGGTGTTCGAGCTCGGCGCAAAATTGCCGGTCGACGTGCGCAAACAATTTGTTTCGCTGATGGAACCGTGGTCGCTCGAGAACAAGGTTCTGTACAATCCGAAGACGCGCTTCATCGACTACGTCGTGCCCGGGATCATCGGGCTCATTCTGCAACTGCTGACGGTGACGCTGATGGCCTGCACAATCGCGCGGGAAAGGGAATCGGGCACGCTTTACCAACTCCTCGTGACCTCCCTGCAGCGCGGCGAAATTGTAATTGGCAAGATTCTGCCCTACCTGGCGGTGTCCATTGTCTTGATCGCCATGATCACGTTGGTGGCGGCCTGGCATTTTGACGTTCGGTTTTACGGACTGCCGGTGCTGGCCCTGATCTGCCTGCTCTTTTTGCTCTGCTCGCTCGGGCTCGGTCTGCTCATTTCGACATTTTCGCGTTCGCAAACGCAGGCCATTCAGTTCTCCGTTTTCTTTCTGCTCCCGGTCTTTGTTTTGTCCGGTGCGTTTGCGCCACTGGAACAGCTGCCGCGCTTTATCCGTTACGTTTCCGAGCTTTTTCCACTCACGCATTTCTGTCGCGCCTTTCGCCGGGTCAATATGTACCACGCCGGGTTCCAGTTTTATGCGGTGGATTTAATTGTGCTTTTGGCGGGAGCCATCGTCACGTTTGCGGGAGCGGCTTTTCTCCTCCGCCGCATCGAGGAATAACGGGGACGATGGCATGAGACCGTTTCCCTCACGCATCGGTGTGATTTTGCTTTTGGCCGTGACCCTGTTGTGGCCCGCGGTCGCGGCGGTCTCTGCTCCTGCGGTCGAGCCTGATAAGACGACCCCCCAGCAGGTCTTTGATGGAATGCGCGAGAGCTTTCGGGCCGATCGAGCGAAGGGGGTGCAGGCCCGCTACCAATTTGATCTGAGCGGGGCCGACGGCGGTCATTGGTGGATTGAAGTGAACGACGGGAAATTCAAGATGGGCCGCGGCAGAATCGATCATCCGCACGTCACTTTCATCGCGAGCGACCGGGATTGGGTCGCTCTTTCCAATGAAAAATTAAGCGGCACGTGGGCCACCCTGACGGGACGCCTGAAGGTGCGGGGCAACCAATGGCTGGCGCGGAAACTGGACGAGATGTGTCCTTAGCGTCCCGGACGCGCCGACAGAGCGGGGCGGCGACAGCACGCAGCGCACGGCGTTACGCGATTTGCAAAATCGGCTGGAAGCCGAGGCTATTTCAGAAGCTCGCTTTGAGCGCCACCTGCAAATAGGGAGCGGGATCGGTCCGGTAATACTCGCCGGCGCGATGGTAATTAAAGGAACGTTGAATGGAGTAACCGGCGCTGCCATCAATGGAGACCGCATTGCACAGATTGTAAGTGAAGCCGCCGCCCGCCCGGTAATCCGCGTAGTCCACCTGGGTGCCGCTCAGCTTCGCGATATGCGGGCCCACGTAATTGTCGTGATGATCGGTGCGGAAAGAACCGCCAGCCAATTCACCGCCGAGATGAACTTCGAGCTGTCGGTTGACCGTGTAAATGACTCGGGGATCAGGCAGCACGCCCATTACGCGGAAGTTGTCACTGGGTTTCCAGACCACCCCGACGAGCGGGAGAACAGGAAAGCCGCCGCGCAGGAAGGAAGCGTAGGCGCCCGTCAGGAGGTAAAGTTTGTCCGGCTGCAACACCCAGAAGCGGCCGATCAGGATGGGGCAATCAAAGGAAGCGAGGCCCAGATGTTCCTCTGTGTAAAAGCCGGGACGGAACTGGAGAAAAGCGCCCGTGTCGGCGCCTTTCATGTATTCCACCCCGATGACGGCCGCGCCGCTCTGCAGGTGAACCGGCACCGGTGCGGTTGTATTTCCGAAATCGAACCGGTTATAGGCCAGGCCGAGGTGAAAATACCACTGGCCCGTGATGGAAAAGCGGTGCCCGTATTCGAAGCGGCTCTGCAGTTCGTCCTGGGAGCCGAAACTGCCGCCATGGTTCAGGTCACTTTCAAAAACGTAGGTGGACTGGGCTTGGAAAACATCGAGCGGAACGGTCTCTTGTGTGGTGGAGGAGGCGACCATCTGCGGCTCGGTTCCCGCCCAAAGGGAAGAAATGGAAGAGGCCAGGCCGCAGAACAGGAGGAAACGTCGAAGGATTTGCATAAGCATCTTGTCTGTAGCTGATACGTGCGGGTTGCACAACGCGGATGTTACGAAGTTCGGTGAGAAAGTGCGACCGGGGCCAAAGCGCTGTCATCCTGAGCCAGCGCAGACGGCGAAGGATCTCCCCCATGCAAGCGGCAGCACGCTCAGGCCGACCGGTGTGACACGTCAGCGCTGCGATGTCCGCTCCGCCGATAAGGGACTCGCGCGATCCGTTCCGCGAATAAACCCCGCGGAGTGGACGCCGCCGCGCGGCGTCCCTACCAAAAAATGTGGCGCGCACTTGTCGCGCCGGTTTCCTTGCGGCAATAATCTTTAATTGATGAAACATGAAAAGGCGCACCGCCATTTGCGAGCCAGTCATCCACGCATGGCCGAGCTGATCGCGCGGGCCCGGCGTTTTGAGGTCGAGGCGGGCGGTGTGCTCCGGCCTTTCGAGGCGCTGGCCGAGTCGATCGCGTATCAACAGCTCAGCGGAAAAGCCGCGGCCACCATCTGGGGAAGAGTGCGCGCGCTCTACCCGCGCCGCCGCAACCTCGATCCGAAGCTGGTCCTACAGACTCCGGATGAAACATTGCGCGCCGCCGGGTTGTCGCGCAGCAAAATCGCGGCTCTGAAAGATCTCGCGGCCAAAACGCTCGATGGGACCGTGCCGACGGCGCGCGCCCTTGCGCGCATGAGTGACGAAGAAATCATCGAGCGTTTGACCCAGGTTCGCGGGATTGGCCGTTGGACGGTCGAAATGCTGCTCCTCTTCGATCTCGGCCGGCTCGATGTCTGGCCGGTGGGGGATTACGGTGTCCAGAAAGGCTTGGCCAAGACTTTCGGGAAAAGAAAACTACCCAGTCCCAAGCAACTGATGAAGCTGGGCGAGAAATGGCGCCCGTATCGGTCGGTGGCGGCATGGTATTTCTGGAGAGCGCTCGATCAACCGGAGAAGGGCAATCGTTTTGATTGAAGGTGGATCGGCCTCTCCGAGGACGATGCTATTTTTGCGGCTCCGCCGCCACTTTAACATCGCGCTCGGAGAGCCCGGTCCACCGGGCTTCACTCACGTGATTGACTTTGGCGCCGCGCCTACCTAAAACGCGGTCTTATGGCAACGATCCACATCAATCGCAGCGGCACGAACCTCGGCACATTTGCAGAAGATGACGTCCGGGCCGGGCTCCGGACCGGTCGTTTTATGGGAACGGACCTGGCTTGGCGCGAAGGAATGCAGGCCTGGCAACCACTCTCGCAATTTGCCGAATTTTCGGCGGATCTGGCCGCCGCCACAGCGGCCACTCCTTCGGCGGAACCCGCCGCGCCCGCGGGTAGCGCGCCAGTCGTGATTCCTCCGGTGGCGGCCGCACCTCCTCCCGCCCAGGCGCTGGTGGCGCCGCGCAGCGGGCTGCCCTGGGATCGACGCCGCGAGCTGGGCTTTTTCAAAGCGTTCATTGAAACATTACAGATGGTTCTGGGCCGTCCGGGCGACGCTTTCACGGCGATGAAGCGGGAAGGTGGATTGGGCGAGCCGCTTCTTTACGCGCTCATCGGAGGAACTTTGGGGACGGTGGCCAATTTTATTTATCGCTTTGGTTTTCAGGCCATGGTAGGCGGTTTCGGGTCCGGCTCGGCCGGACGTTTCGGCGCAGCCGGCACGTTGGGTCTGATTATTTTTTCGCCGCTCTTGGTTCTGGTAGTTCTCTTCCTGACTGCTGGCCTGATTCATGTCTGCTTGATGATGGTGGGCGGTGCCCGACAAAGTTTTGAGACTACGTTCCGAGTCGTCTGCTTCACCGCCGGGTCGGTCAACCCGCTCCAGGTCGTGCCGTTCTGCGGAGGTTTCGTGGCCGGCGTCTGGGGGCTGGTTCTCTATTGCCTGGGACTGGCCCGGGCCCACGAAACCGATACCGGCCGCGCGGTTTTGGCGGTCTTCCTCCCGCTGGTCATTTGTTGCGGCGGCGTCATCCTGCTCGCGGCCCTGGTCGGTGGGCTGGGGGCGTTGAGCCAAAGCTGGCATTAAGGTCCAGGCCATGCGGGTTTGCCCACGACGCGTCCAGCCGGGCGAGCTCGATCATGAATTGCTTTGGCTCGGCGTGTCCCTGGGCGGGGTGGCAGTTGCGGCCATCTGGCTGGGGCTTGGATTTCCCTGGCCGCGCTGCACTTTCCTGGCCCTGACGGGGCACCCCTGCCTGACCTGCGGTGCCACTCGCGCCACCATTCAGTTTTTGCACGGTCATTTCGCCGCCGCGCTGCGCTGGAACCCACTCGTGTTTGTTAGTCTTTGGGCCATCGTCTTTTTCGACGCGTATGCCGCGATCGTCCTGGTCATGCGCTGGCCGAGACTGCGCGTCGTTGGCCTAACGAAGAAGGAAAGGAACTTTATCAGGTTCGGAGTGATCGCCCTCCTGGCGTTGAACTGGATTTATCTGCTGGTTCGTTCCGGCGTCTAGGCCTGAGCGGCGGGCCGGCGGACGCTCTGACTACAGACATCGGCTGTTCTCTCCGGGGAGCGCAGGCGGCTCGCCGAAACGATCTTTTCTAGAAATAAAGTTTACGACTGCGAGTCGCAGTCGCCAGCAGGCGGGCCGGCGGACGCTCCCCGGGACGGAACTAAAGAGAGCGCTAGGGTTCGACCTTGGGCGTTTCTTCCGCGGTCAGCCTCCCCACATCATCCTCCGGCGCGCCCCGGTGTTGCTGGATGAACGCGCTCGGATCGAGCCAGCCGCGGGTGTTTTCCCGATAGCCGGGGCCGACAAAGGGAGTGCGGAATTCGCGCATCTCGAAATGGAGATGAGCAAAGTAGCGGCCATGGGCCGTGCCCACAGTGGCGATCTTTTGTCCGCGTTGCACTCCGTCTCCGGCGTGCACCAGAATGGTTTCAACATGTCCGTAGTACGATTGCACATAAGCGCGCGCGCCCTCTTTCAGATAGGCGTGCAGGACGATGATGACGTTGCCCCAGCCAGGTCCGCCTTCGCGGGCGAGCAGCACGCGCCCGTCGGCCACGGCGTAGACCGGGTCGCCCAAGTCGCTGTTCTCGCCGCCGATCCCGTTGAGATCGTCTCCCAAATGCCGGTTCTCCGTGAAACGCTGGGCGCTATAAGCCATCGCGCCATGCTCACTGCCGAGCGGGAAATCGAAACGCCTCGCCGTCGGAATCGATGCCATCTCAAGGGGCGGCGGCAGTTGAAAGGCGAGGCTGACATGCCCAGGCCGGGTCAGTTCCGGCCTGAGTCGAAGAAAAAGAGAAGCGGTCGCGGTCACCAGAAATGTCGCCAGCATGAGGAGAGCGAAGACCAATCTTCTGTTGCCCCGTTTTGGCTTCGTCTCTACGCTCGCACCATGCGAATTCTCGTCACCGGTGGTGCTGGTTTCATCGGGTCGCATCTTGTCGAAAAGTTATTGGGCGGCGGCGATCAGGTCGCCATCCTGGACGATTTCAACGATTATTACGATCCGCGGATCAAGCACGAGAATATCTCGTCCTTTGCGCGCGACGTGGCGGTTCACCAGGTCGACCTGCGGGACGCGGCGGACGTGCGGAACCTTTTTCATCGGGAGAAATTTGAGGTGATCGTGCATCTGGCGGCGCGCGCTGGCGTGCGCCCTTCCATCGCTCGTCCGCAGTTGTATTACGACACCAACGTGGCCGGGACGCTGCATCTTTTGGAAGCGGCTCGGATGACGGGGGTGGGACGAGTTGTCTTCGCCTCCAGTTCCTCCGTTTACGGACTGTGCCCGACCGTTCCGTTCTCGGAGGATTTTCATCTGACCCAGACAATCAGCCCCTACGCCGCCACGAAGATCGCGGGGGAATTTCTGTGCTCGACCTACGCGCACCTCTATCAGATGCGGATCGTCGCGCTCCGTTACTTCACGGTGTATGGCCCGCGGCAACGGCCCGACCTGGCCATTCATCAGTTTACCCGCCGCATTCAGGCCGGCCAGTCGATCGATCAGTTTGGCGATGGAACGACGCGGCGCGATTACACTTACATTGACGACATTATCCAGGGAACGACGGCGGCTCTGCGTTACGAAGGGCCTCTCTTCGACATCTTTAATCTCGGGGAAAGCGAAACGATCCCGTTACGCGACTTGATCGTAGCCATCGAGACCGCGCTGGGTCAGAAAGCGAAGATCCGGCAGCTCCCCGAACAGCCGGGAGACGTCCCTTTGACCTGCGCCGACATTTCCAAGGCGAAAAAACTCCTCGGCTATCAACCGCAGACCCGATTCAAGGAGGGTCTGCCCAAATTCATGCAGTGGTTCCTCGGGTCGGCGGCCAGTCGAGCCGTCTGATATGGCCGAAACCGAGCTGGCTTTGGCGCAACGCGCCGCCTTCATTGCCGGGCCGGCCAAATCGGGCACGACTCTGCTGGTGGCGTTACTCGACAGCCATCCTGAGTTGCTCGTGTTTCCGCAGGAAACAGCCTATTTCCCGACGGTCCTGACCAAATACGCACCGCGCGGGCGCCGGGCGCAGTTTGATTACCTAACGAAACAATCCCTGGCCAACGTCTTGTTTGGCGGTCCACCAAAATGGGGCAAGCACGAGTATCACGATTTCCCGACCAGGGAGTTCCTCGAGACTTTCGAGAAAGCGGCGTTCGATCCCGCCCAGGCCGACAAGGATCTGCTCGTTCTGATGATCGAGTCCTACGCCAAGGTGAGGGGGATTGCGCTCGATGGGATCAAGCGCTGGGTGGAAAAGACGCCGGCCAATCGCAATTATATCCCGGCCATCTTTGCCCGTTTCCCCGACGCCAAGCTTCTCGTCACGCTGCGGGATCCGCGCGCGATCCTGGCGGCGCAGATCGCCCTGGAGAAAACACGCAAGACCGGTCGATTCTCGGTTTACTACGTGACCGCGCACTGGCGCGTGGCGGCCAAGCTGGCCCGGCGCGTGCAGCGCGGGGAGGTCTCGGGCGTGGTAGTGCAATATGAAAACCTGGCGCGCGAGCCCGCCACTCTCATGCGGCAGGTTTGCGATTATCTGGAAGTCAGTTTCGACGCGGGCACCGTGCTGACTCCAACGAAGGCCGGCCAGCATTGGTCGGGGAATTCGGCCGCCCAAGTGCGCTTCTCCGAGATCAGCACGGAACCCGTGACGAGATGGGAGAGGGAACTGAGTAAAGACGAACTGGGTTGGATCGAATGGCATTGTCGCGATCTGATGCCGGAGTTTGGGTATGAACCCAGACTGGGCGAGCGCAGCCTGCGTGCGTTCGTTAAACCAATTCGCGGCGAACGGCCAAAGGAATATCTGAAGTCGCGGGCCTATTCAGTGCGAGATCAACTGGTTGGCCGCTAGATGGGCTTCAATCCCTCGGGGCCAGGTGGATCGTGCTCTCCGAGCGCGATGTTAAAGTGGCGGCGGAGCCGCTAGAATTAGCATCGCCCCCGGAGAGGCCGATCCACCTCCGGCCGGCGCGCGGTTGATGCACGATTTCACTCGATAGGCGGGCCCCCGACTGAGCCCTTGCCAACTGGCCTCTCTCGAGCGATCATTCTCCCAGATGTCAGGAATCTTTGCGGTGATCCGGGCGTCCGCTTCTAACGACGATTCAGAATTGAGACCATGATGCGATTTCTTGCATCTCCATTGTTTCGTTGGCTCACGGGAGCGGCTTGCGGTTCCAAAAAGATTCATTCCTGGCATCCAGAAGTGGAGTTTCCAGCGTCATGGCAGACTGCTTGCAGATTACTCGAAGGCCTTCGCAAGCCGTGTATCGCTGGCTGTGCATCAACTGATGCGCTCCGCTCATTTAATAATTGGGTAAACCTTAAGGATCAATATGACACCTCAATCATCCGGGAGACGTCCGCGCCGTTCGCGTGGCGGTTCTCGACGAAGAGGCGATCGCGACCGCAATCCGCGTTATCAGGAAACGCGCGCCGCGAAGCCTCCGCAGAAGACGTTTTGGCAGCGAGTCGTTGCCTTTTTCAACGGCAACGGTCAACCCGCGAAGAAACCGACGACGCCCTCGCGTAACGGTTCGCGGCCGCCCCAGCCATCGCAGACCGCGCAACCTGCCACGCAGCAAGAGCGGCCCACGCGCAAACCGGAATCCGTCGAAGTCACGTCGCCCCGCCTTTATGTGGGCAACTTGTCGTTCGACGCGGCCGAGAGCGATCTGTTCGAGCTCTTCAATGGAGTCGGACATGTGGAAAACGCCGAAGTCGTCACCTACCGGCACAACCAGCGTTCCAAAGGGTTCGCTTTTGTCCAGATGCAGACGGTGGACGAAGCGAAGCGTGCCGTGACCGAACTGCACGACAAGGAGTTCCTAGGTCGCAAGCTCGTGGTGAGCGGCGCCAAGACGAGCGAGCATCAGCCACGCGAATAATCACCCTTGTTCGTTTTTCAAACCGGAAGATCGGGACTCGTCCTGGTCTTCCGGTTTTGCTTTGGGGCACGCGTGGACAAGGTTGAATCCAGCATGTCGCCATCCCATCGCGTCCGCGAATCCATCGCGGAGGTTGTAGAGGTGCTTGTGCCAAGCACCTGTTTAAAGAGACAGGCGGTTGGCACAACCGCCTCTACCACGCTTTGCCTGGGGATTGGCTGAAGAGATCGTTAACGGATGAAGGGCGTTTTCTTTTTGGTGGGCCCGACGGCCACGGGGAAGTCGGAGCTGGCGGCGGATGTCGCTCTTCGCGTCGGCGCGGAAATTGTCAGCGCGGACGCCTTTCAAATTTATCGGGGACTTAATCTTCTCACGGCTAAACCGGATGCGGTGACCCTGAGCAAGGTGTCTCATCATCTGCTCGGCACGGTCAGCCCGAGCGAAGAAATGAACGTGGAAATGTTCCGGCGCCAGGCCGGAGAAGCGATCGCAAAGATTCACGCTGGAGGCCGCCGCGCTTTGGTGGTGGGCGGGAGCGGGCTTTATATCAAGGCGCTCACTCACGGGCTCTCCGCGCTGCCGCCGGCCGATGCGGAATTGCGCCGGCAGCTCAACGAGTTGAGCACGGCCGAATTGGGCGCGCGCTTGTCGGAACTTGACCCGACCACGGCCGCCACGATCGATCGACAGAATCGGCGCCGGCTGATTCGGGCCCTGGAAATTTGCCATTTGACCGGACAACCGGCGGCGACGCAGCGGGTGACCTGGCAAGCGGAAGAGGCGGGTCAAGCCAACGCCCCGGCCGGAGTGTTTGTTTTTCGCGACCGCGCTGATCTGTATGAGCGGATCGACCGGCGGGTGGAGCAAATGTTCGAGCAAGGCGTGATGGACGAAGTGCGCGACATTGGACCGACCAGCGCGACGGCGGAGAAGACGCTAGGGTTGGCGGAATTGCGCGCTCTCGCGGCCGGACAAATTTCGCGCGCCGAATGGACCGCTGCGATTCAGCAAGCGACGCGGCGTTACGCGAAAAGACAGTTGACCTGGTTTCGTCGGCAAACTAATTTCGAGGCACTGAATTTGTCACGTCTCAGCCACGTCAAAGCCGTGGAATGGATTGCCGAACGAGCGCTTTCTCTTTTCCGGTGAAGGGATGATCGAAACACGGCCGCACAAAATGCAGGAGCGCGCTCTCCTGATCGGCTTGGAAAAGGACGGCGTATCCAAATGGGATCTGCGCGATTCGATGGCTGAATTACGCGAGCTGGCCAGTTCGGCCGGGGCCGAAGTGGTGGACACAATTACGCAAAAGCTGCAGAAGCCGACCGCGCCCTATTACATCGGCAAAGGGAAGGCCGAATTGATCCGGGATTCTCTCCAGGGCCAGGGGGTGACCTCCGTAATCTTCGACGACGAACTTTCTCCGGCGCAGGGGCGCAACCTGGAAAATTTGCTTTCGCGCAAGGTGCTTGATCGCACTCAGTTGATTCTCGATATTTTTGCGCAGCGCGCGCGCAGCCGCGAAGGCCGCCTCCAAATCGAACTGGCGCAGCTGCAATATCTGCTGCCGCGCCTGACGCGAATGTGGCATCATCTTTCGCGCCAGACGGGCGGCATTGGAACGCGCGGTCCGGGTGAAACCCAACTCGAAGTCGATCGGCGGCGGGTGCAGGAACGGATCGGCCGGCTGGAGCGCGACCTGGAATCGGTCCGCAAAACCCGGGCGGTGCAGAGGCAGGGCCGCCAACGCCACCAATGGCCCGTGGCGGCCGTGGTGGGATACACCAACGCCGGTAAATCGACTCTGTTGAATCTTTTGACCGGCGCGGAGGTCCTCGCGGCCCACCAGCTTTTCGCCACGCTCGATCCGATCACGCGCAACTTCACCCTGCCGAACAAACAGCGGGTTCTCCTGACGGACACGGTCGGTTTCCTGCGCAAGCTTCCGCATACTCTGATCGAATCATTCAAGGCGACACTGGAAGAGGTGCACGAAGCCGATCTTCTCATTCACGTGGTCGATCTCAGTCATGCGCGCGTCGATGAGCAGATGGAGGCGGTTGAAAGTGTGATTAAAGAACTGGACGCCTGCGGCAAACAAACCCTCATCGTTTTTAATAAGATCGATCGCTTGTCGGACCGCGACCTGGTCGAAGCCTACCGGCAACGGTTCAGCGGGAGCGTCGCCATTTCCGCGCGAACCGGTGAAGGAGTGGCCGATCTCGTGCACACTTTGCAGGACGGGCTGGCGGCATGGCGTTTGTGTTCGCGTTTCAAAATTCCCTCGAGTGAGTCTGCCTTGCTCGCGGAAATTCATCGGGTCGGACATGTCCTCGAACTGAGTTACGAAGGCGATGGAGCCGTGGTGGTGGCGCACGTCCCGCCGCAGCTCGAGCAACGCCTGGCCCGCTTCATCCGGGAGTAGACCAGTGGCGCGGGATCGCCGAAGTTGATTGTGGTTATGTCATGGGTGCAAAAAATGACGGCGCGGCTGGGACTCGATCGATCGCCCCGCCTGCGCAAAGTGGTCATCGCGGTGATCGGCGGCACCGTCGTGCTGGTCGGACTCAGCCTCATCGTTCTGCCGGGTCCCGCCATCATTGTGGTCCCCATCGGCCTGGTCATCCTGGCGAGCGAGTTTGCCTGGGCGGGATCGCTCCTGCGCCGCGGCAAACTGGTCATGGGCAAGGCTCGCTTTCGCTGGTGGCGCAGGACCTCCTCGCCCGAGATTGAGCCATGACGACGCGCCAGCGGGTCGCTCAACTGGTCGAAGTTTTCCCGGAGATTTATCCGGGAGCGCATTGTGAGCTCCACTTCAAAAACCCGCTTCAGCTCTTAATTGCCACGATTCTCTCGGCGCAATGCACGGACAAACGGGTCAACCTGGTGACGCCCGCTCTTTTCGCCAGGTATCACACGGCTGCTGACTACGCCGCAGCTCTCCCGGCTGAATTGGAGAAGGCCATCCAATCGACCGGGTTTTTTCGGAACAAAACCAAAAGCATCCGCGCGGCCACGTCGCAGATTGTGCGGACGCACGGCGGAAAAGTTCCCGAGACCATGGAAGGGTTGCATGGCCTTGCCGGAGTGGGGCGAAAGACGGCCAATGTCGTGCTGGGAAACGCTTTTCAGAAGAATGAAGGGGTGGTGGTGGATACTCATGTCGGACGCCTTTCCCAGCGCCTGCGGCTCTCCCGGCAGGCCGACCCGGAAAAAATCGAGCGCGATTTGATGGGACTGGTGCCGCGCGAGCATTGGACGATCTGGAGCCACTGGTTGATCTGGCACGGCCGGCGCCGTTGCTTTGCGCGCAAGCCCGATTGCTGCCAATGCGAAATCCTGCGGTTGTGTCCGAGTGGCAAGGCGTTCATCCGCACCGGTCAGGCGCGGGATGCAGAGGACACGAATTAGCGCGGCTCTGCCGTTCCACTTCGGCGAGCGCTTTTTCCGCGTGCTTCGCCTTCTCGTGAAGGCGCGTAAACTCGTCTTCGATTTTTTTCAGTTCCTCGTCCAACAGTTTTTCCAGATCGACGAGGTAGTTGCGCGCGCCCTGCCGCGCCCGGATCAATTCGTTCAGCTTGAGGTGCACGGCCTTGGCGTCACGGTTCTGTGTGTTTTGAATAAGGAAGACCATGAGGAAAGTAACGATGGTCGTGCCAGTATTGATGATGAGCTGCCAGGTGTCCGAGTAGTGGGACATTGGCCCGATGGAGGCCCACACGACAATGATGAACGCTTAGGCGCTGCCGAGGACGCTGGTTGATTTTCGCGCCAGAACGTGAAAGCGTCACGGATCCGGTCGAACAGATTTTCTGCTTTTCCTTTCTCATCGGGCATGGCTCGAAGCGGGGCTTGTCACGTAAACATCGCAAGACTTTGGCAAAGGGCGTGTATGCAACATGGGGCGGGTCACGTAGTCGGGCCGGGCCGGGCCAGCTGCGCGTTGCTTTTTTCGCGGAATTGAGACAATTTAGTCGCCCCCTCATGCAGCACGTCAGCGCATTTTCCAGAGCCCAAACAGTGCCGGCCGTCCCCACGAGCATGCCGAAGCGGAACCTGTGGATCCTGAGCAGTTGGAGAGATCTTCTGCTCTACGTGGCCACGCCGCTCCTGCTCGTGCCCATGTTCGCGCTGGCCCAGGCCCGCTGGAGCGCCCAGGACATCTATGTGTTTGTGACCGCTTTCGGCGCGATGGGACATCACCTCCCAGGCATGATTCGCGCCTACGGGGATCGCGCTCTTTTCGAGCGATTCCGCTGGCGCTTTATTTTTGCCCCCATTTTCCTCGTCGGCGTTTGTGTCAGCTTTTACTGGTGGGACCTGAAAGGGGTGGTTTTGATCGTGTTCCTCTGGGGCGTCTGGCACGGCATGATGCAAACGTACGGTTTCTGCCGAATCTACGATGCCAAGACGGGGTCGTTCGCGGCGTTGACCCGTCGTCTCGATTTTGCCACCTGCGGTATTTGGTTCGCCGCCGCTGTCCTCCTCTCCGCGCCGCGCATGACCGACGCCTTCGAAATGATTTATGCCAGCGGCGCTCCGCCCATTCCGCCTTGGATCGTGCACAATCTGCAGACGGGCGTTCTGGTCATCGCGATTGCGGTGGCCGTCGTGGCGGTGACCAATTTTATCTGGATGTGGACCCTGGGGAAGCGCTCGAATCCGGTGAAGCTGGCCCTGCTGGCCACCAGCATCAGCTTCTGGTGGTATTGCAATAACGGCGTTACCAACATTCTGGCCGGCATCGTCCTCTTTGAAGTTTTCCACGATGTGCAGTACCTGTCGCTCGTCTGGATCTACAATCGGAACCGAGTGGAGAAAGACAGCTCCATCGGCGGCTTTATGCGGTTTGTGTTCCGGCGGAGCGGGGCGCTCATCGGCCTGTATGTCGGCCTCGTTTTTGCCTACGGCTCGTTAGGTTATTTTAATGCGCATCTGGAGGTCGAGACGGTCAAACGCGTCCTGACCGGAGTGGTGGCCGCCTCCGCTCTGCTCCATTTTTATTACGATGGTTTCATCTGGAAGGTTCGGGAAAAATCGACCCGGCAATCGCTGGGCCTGAACGGAGGGACGGAGATAGCGCGCAATGCCTTTCTGCCCAGCTGGGTCCTGCACGGAACCAAATGGGCGGTGGCGTTCGTGATTCCGCTGGGGGCGCTCTGGCTGGGCCAGACGCACTCGACCGCTTCGGCCGTGGTCCGTTCCGGCTGGGTCGTGGCGGACTTGCCGAACGGCGCGCGGCAACATTTCAATTACGGCGCGGCCCTGCAGGAGGCGGGGCTCAAGGATGAAGCGGAAGAGCAATACAATCTCGCTCTGCGCTTTGATCCCGACTACACCAAAGTTCATATCAACCTGGCGAATCTTCTGGCCGACCAGGCCAGGTTCGATCCCGCGAAGACGCACTTTCAAGAAGCGCTCCGCCTGGAGCCGCGTAACGCGGAAGTGCGCGTGGCTTACGCTTATTTGCTGGAGCGCATTGGCCAGACCGCGGAGGTGGAACCGCAGTATCGCGCGGCCATCGCATTGAATCCGAAATCGGCGCAGGCCCAGTATAATTACGCTGCCTTTCTGGATAAGAGCGGAAATCTCGAGGACGCCATTTCCCATTATGAAAACGCGCTCCGGTTCAATCCCAAGTTTGCCGATGCCCATTGCGATCTGGGCACGGCCCTGATGGTGCAGGGCAACCTCGACGGAGCCCTGGCTCATTATCAGGATGCGGCGCATCTGCAGCCGGATCGGGCCGATATTCGCACCGATATTGGCAATGTTTTCGCGCAACGCGGAATGATCAGCCAGGCCATCATCCAATATGAAGAAGCGCTGCGTCTCGACCCGCAGTTCCGCCCGGCTCAGGACAATCTTCGCCTGGCCAAGGGCAGCCAATCCCGCTTTCGCTCGCGTTCACCTTAATCCGTCTGAATCGCGCGCTCCATCTCAATCTGGACGATGCGTGGCGCCCCGATGTGCTGGCGCTGCCGCTGGTTGACGCCCGGGCCTGGGGCCCCCGCCTGCGCTTTTCCGCTCCGCCCCGTTTGATCGAGTTGTTTTATCGGGAGCACCAGGCCGCTCTCGCCCCTTTCCTTCTTTATGGCTCGGGCGATTTTCACCACCTCAGCGGCCTCTGGATCCGTCGAGTCACGGAGCCGGTCGTGGTGATCTCTTTCGATAATCATCCGGACTGGGATGTGCGTCCCCCCAAATGGGGCTGCGGCAGCTGGGTGAACCGGGCCTTGCAAGGGCCGCTGGTGGAACGCGTCAGCGTGTGGGGCTGCGGGAATTTCGAATGCTGGTGGCCTCGCCAAATTTTCGGCAACCGCCGGGCCGAGCGCGCGGGGCGGCTCGAAGTTCATCCTTGGGCGGAGGACCGGCCGGAGAGGGACCAGTCGCGCCGTGGCGCCATCCGGCCGGAGAACTGGCGCGGCCAGTTTGACGAATTCGCCGAAGGGATCGGCGCCACTTCCGTTTATGTGACGATTGATCTCGATTGTCTGCGCGCGTCGGAGGCGGTGACCAGTTGGGAAAACGGACGCTTCTCCGTGAGTGACGTAGTGTGGGCGCTGCAAACGCTGCGCGCCAACGCCCGGATTGTGGGAGGCGATATCTGTGGCGCGTATTCGCCTCCGCGTTACGCGCGCTGGAAGCAGAAGTTTGCCTCGGAAATGGACCATCCCAAGCGGCTGAGGCCGGACCCGGCCGAAACCAGCCGGATCAACCAGGCCGCGCTCGAGGCGCTCTGGCCGGCCCTAACTGAGTGAGACGAAAATGACGCCGAGGCTGATCAGGATGGCGCCGAGCAGAAGCTGCAGCGATAACTTTTCCTTTAGCACGAAAGTGGCGGTGGCGCTGATGATGATGACGCTGAGCCCCTGGAACGGATAAACGAAACTGAGATCAAACCGTTGCAGCAGTCCCAGAGTTAAGAAGAAAGAAATCGTCATCGACGCGATTCCGGGGATGAAAAATTTCCGGAATTCCTTGCCGTAGCCGGACTGATGTGAGCCTTCCATGGCGCGCTTGAACAAGAGTTGTCCGGCCACAAAAGTGACGAGTGCGCAGAAGATGAGGATGAAGGGGAAGATCTTCATAATTTTTCTTCGATCCGCGCGAATGGCTTGGCCACGATGACCAGTCCGATCAGGACGAAGGCAATGCCGAGCCAACGTCGCGGGGAAATCAGCTCGTTCAAAAAGATCCAACTGGTCAGCGGTACGAGCACGTGTACCACGTTGGAAAGAGGAAAAGCGACCGACAAGGGGACCTGGCGGAGGACGTAAAGCCAGCTCATCAGGCTCAGGATCACGAAAACAATTCCGAGCCAGGTCCAGAGAGAAGCCAGACCGGTCACACCCGTCCAGGAGAACGAATGACTTAAGTGCGCGGTATCGCGCGCGCCCAGCTTCAGGAATAATTCGGAGGCCGTCACGATGAGCGCGTTCAGCGCGATCTGGAGCCAGGGGTTGCCGAAAAGTCTGAGCAAGCGTCGGCCGGACGAAACGGCGGAATTTCCGTCGCGGGCGCGCCAGGATGGATCGGATTTAGCCATTGAGCTCGTGCGCGTTGGAGAACTGGCGCAGAACTGGATCGTGCCGGGTCGGTTCCAGATATTTGACGGCCTGGCGGAAAATCGGGTTCAGCAACGGAGCGGTGTGGCGGACGTAGAGGTCGAGGGGCACAAGCTTGCAGCCCAAATGCAGCTTCGGGTCATAATTGAGCGGACTGCTGCAATAATATTTCAGCCCTTGCTGCAGCGACCAGCTAATGATGTCGCGGATCGTATAATAATAGAGGTGCAGATCTAGGGCTACGCTGTAGTCCAGGCCGAGGCACTCATCGTAAAGGGTGCCGTCGTGCACCAGACAGAAGCTAAAGGCGATGATGCGACCGTTTTGACGCCAGAGGAAGAACCGGGTTCGTTCCGGCATCCGCCGTCCCATGTCCCGGAAATAATCTTTGGTTAACGTCTCGAACTTGAGCGGCGAACGATCGTGCACCTGGAGATAGAGAGGATAGATCTCGTCGAGATAGGGCGTGATATCGGTCAGTACTTCCATCGGGATGGGCGGCGCCTGCTCGGTCTTGCGGAATTTTCGTCGCAGATTTTTGCGCGTGGCGCTGCCCAGCGTCTTCAGGTATTCGTCGAAATCGGCGTAATTCAGGGCGAGCCTCGTCAGCGGCATACTTGGGACACGAGCATAACCATTCGAGGCGAAACCGAGCAGAGCCGGGCGATATTGCGCCGGAAAATCCTTCAGGATGACGAGAGAGGCGCGATGCTGGCGGGCGATGGCGGGAAGGCTGGCGTGCAGAGCGGCGGCGACCCATTTTTCATCGCCCGGCAAACAGCCCAAGTGCCCTTCGCCCGCGGCGCAGCCCATCATGAGAACGCGCATGGTGAGGAAGCGCGGGAACTTTTGCCGGACGGCATTGATGGCCGCGCGGACTTTGCCGGTCACGCCTTCGGTCAGATTTTGCCGCAGGAAAAAGAGAGGCTGAATGGCGCGCACCTTGCCGGTGTTGTCCTCGAGCATGAGGTAATGATGCTCGAACCCGTCGTGCAGCGTTTCTTCCAGAATTTCGTAGTAACGGTGGTCCTTGCAGCGCAGGGCGAAGGCTTCGCGCCACGCTTGAGACTTTTCCAAGGCTGGCCGCGCCACCAGCCTGGCGAGACCACCCGGAACTGGAACGGTGTTACCGGCTTGCATAATCGATCGACCCGGGCCCGTTTGTGGAAGAAGGGACGGGGGAACAAGGAAGTAGCAGGAATCCCGATTTTCTCAAGCTCTCACGGATTTTCCGGAGGCCGCTTTTCCGCGTCATTTCATGCCCTACGCCGGCGTGGCCGGAGTCACGTTTTCTACTTTAAGAACACCGCTGCGGATATGCAGATCGCGCTGAGGGTTGGGAATTTCGATGTCGGCTTCGCGCAGATATTTTTCGATCAGGAAATTTAGATCGCTTCGGAAACGACGGGGCCGGCTGCTCATCTCGGTGCTCCAGACGACCAGCTCGAAATCGATGGAACTGGCTCCGAATTTCTCCAGGAAAACGGTCGGCTCCGGATCGTTCAAGGCGGCCGGATGCTCGCGGCCGGCGGCGATCAGAGCCTCCTGCACCTTGTTTACGTCGCTGCCATAGGCCACTCCGATCGGAATGCGGAATCGCACCCGGGGATCGCCATAGGTCCAGTTGGTCACGGGCGAGTCGATGAACTTCGTGTTCGGCACGATCATGGCAATGTTATCGTTCGTGAGGATGACGGTGCTGCGCGCGCGGATCTGCTGCACCTGCCCGGCGATGCCCGCCACTTCCACGCGGTCGCCGATGGTGATGGGACGTTCCGCCAGGATGACGAGCCCGCTGATAAAGTTGCTCGCGATATTTTGCAGCCCGAAGCCAACTCCAACGCCCACCGCGCCGGCGAAAACGGTCAACGCTCCGAGGTGAATGCCCGTGTTTTCGAGGACGATGAAGATGCCGATGATGAGCACGGCATTGGCGACGATCTGCGAAATCGCATACTGCAACGAGCGGTCGAGCCCGCTGTGAGCGAGGAAGCGATTGAAAAGAAACCGCTTGGTGCGCGAAGAGATCCAGAAGACCAGCACCAACAGCCCGATGAGCAGGAAGACCTGGACGAGGCTGAGCGATACGCCGGGCAGAGGCGCGTTCCAAGCCAGTGGGATTCCGGCCGCATTGACTCCGTTGATGGTGAAAAAAACGAGGACGGCCAGGCTCAGGATGGTCGTAACGATGGCGATGAAATTCGGGTCGATCTTGAACCGGGCGCAGACGCGCCGAACCGCCTGGCTCTGGAGTACGCGCGCGATCATGATCCCCGCCGCGAACAAGGCAACAAAGGCAATGAGCCCGAGGAAAGAAATGGAATGCCCCCCGAGATAGAACAAGGGGCGGTCCAAAAGCGTAAGGCTCATTGTCTACTCTGGTCGGCGCCGGCCCGTGCGCAACCCGGGAAGGTTCGGCGCTTTCGACACTGTCTTGTTACGAAGGCGGCAGGGTTCCCCCGAGCGCCTCGTCTTCCCCCGCGAGGGCGGGAAAGCAAAAAACACGGCCGAAGCCGTGTTTTGCGGGTAAGAACAGGAGGAGCCCGAACTCAGGCCTGCTTGGCGCGTTCTTCGATGTACTTAATGACGTCGCCGACGGTTTGCAGTTTCTCGGCGTCTTCATCCGGCACTTCGACGGAAAATTCTTCTTCGAAGGCCATGACCAGTTCGACGATATCGAGAGAGTCAGCGCCTAGATCTTCAATAAAGGACGCCTGCGGCGTGACTTGCTCCGGGTTTACACCCAGTTGCTCGACGATGATATCCTTGACCTTTTCTTCGGTTGTTTTGTCGGCCATAAAAATTTGGTTGTTTGGGAGCGGAAGGCTTACCTCACGCGTTGCCGCATCGCAAGTAAAACAATTAGCAATCTTGTCAACCGGTTTTGGTTCTGATCGAGCGTGGGCAATCGGTGGAATGTGGGAGTCGAAGACGGCTGCCCCTCGACGCAGCCGCGAGTTCGGCTCGCCGGTTTACTTCCCTCGGGCATTGCGTAAAGGAGAGTGATGCCATCCGGTCCCGTCGAGCCAGGCGATCTGCTCGATCTCAAGCTTCTGCCCGCCTGGCTGAAAGAGTCCGCTGCCGCCGCCAGCTACGAGCATTACAAGGGGGAGGATGCCCGGGAGACCGGATCGCGCGGTCGCGCAGGTGGCCAAAATCGGAGCCGCGCGCCGGGTAGCCGGCCGCCTGGTCGCGAGCGTGACTCTCGCACGCGCCCGGATCGCAAGGGACCGCCACGGGACAACCAGGGAGATCGCTCCCGGAATCGATCGCCCCAAGATCGGCGCCAGGGTCCGCGCCCGGACGATGATCGTCGCCGCCGCGAGGCGCAGGAGAAGGCCGCGCAGGAACTGGCCTCCCGTGTTTCTCTCCGTTTTGTCCCGCACTCTCCGGTG
>JBBRDU010000030.1:0-31400 GCA_038203615.1 Chthoniobacterales bacterium | reverse complement strand
GGCCGATCCACCGCCCCTGCAAGCCCAGACATTGCCTAACCTCCCACGCAGCACATCTTTCGACCATGGTAAATGTATTGATCCGCTACGACGGCGATCTCCGCTGCTCGGCCACTCATGGTCCCTCGCAGGCCGCCCTTTCAACAGACGCACCGACTGACAATCAAGGCAAAGGCGCCGCGTTTTCTCCGACCGACCTGGTCGCCACCGCGCTTGGAACCTGCATGACCACGATCATGGGGATGCGCGCCAAAGAGCAGGGACTCGACCTCCGGGGCATGACCGTCTCCGTCGAAAAAGAAATGTCGAAGGATCCGCCACGTCGCATCGTCGGGTTGCCCTCGGAGGTTCATATCCCGCTCCCGCCTGATTGTCCCCAGCGCGAACTGCTCGAGCAAGCGGCCCTCAATTGCCCGGTGCACAAGAGTCTTCCGGCCGAGATCAGTCGCCCCACCCTGTTTTTTTGGGAAGGCTAAGCGCTCGTTAGACCCCTAACGATACCCACCCGTTAGGAGCGTGGCTTATCCAGTAACTTCGCATACTCGCGCGCCGGACGGTTTTTCCAGCCACCCTTGTGGTAGGCGTAGCCCGCGATCAACGGGACTGCCATGGTCGCTTCGGCATAGACCATCTGTTCGGCGCCCAGATCCACTTTCCCCCAGGAATTTGCTTCCTTCAGGGTGGAGCCACTCAGCGCGCCGTCGCGGTCGTCCGCCACCGTAATTTGCACGGCATATTTGTGCATGCCCACGTCGAACCCGAGATAATCGCCCGCCACCACCGTGTCTTGCGCGAAGTTCTTGGGGACGCCGCCGCCGATCATGAAAAGACCGCTTTGCTTGGAGCCAATCTTGACCTTGGTCAGTTCGAGAAAATCCTTGGCCGAATCGATGCTCAGATGTTTGTCGGGGTGATGCCATTGATGATGGATCAATCCAAAACCGGCACTGCAATCGCTGAAAGCCGGCACGAAAATCGGCACATTCTTTTCAAATGCTGACAAAACCACCGAGTCCCGGTTCTTGGCATTGTCCACCAGGTGTCGGCCCATCTCTCGGATGAATTCCCGGGACGAATGCGGCCGCGGCTCCAGTCTGTTGGCAATCTCGCCCGTCGTAGCGTCGCAAATCCGGAGCTGATCTTCGTCGATGTAGGTATCGTAAATCCGGTCAATGCCGAGACGCCGCAGGACGTCGTCATCCATGTTGATTTCGCCCCGGTAATGCTTGAACCCGAGCGCCTCGAAAAAGTCCTGGTCGACGATGATGGCGCCGGTCGAGACGATCGCGTCCACCATGTTGTGGCGGATCAGATCGACCACCACGTTCTTGAGACCGGCTGAAAAGAGGGAGCCCGCCAGGCAGAGAATGATGGCGCAATCTTCATCGCGCAGCATCTGGTCATAGATCTGCGCGGCCCGTCCGAGGTCGCGCGCCGAGAAGGCCATCTTGCTCATGGCGTCCACCAGCGGCACGACGTTGTGTTCTTTGATGTCGATGTGCTCGACCACTTCAACGAGAAGGTCGGATTTTTTCGGTTTCATAGATTCATCAGGCTGGGACGACTTTCCGATTTGTCCGGTTGTTGCTTCCTGGCTCAAGGTTGTCATCGCCCATCGCTCATCGGATACAACCACTTCATATAATCGCGCACGCCTTCTTCCAGCGGGAATTGCGGCTCGTAACCCAACCCGCTGCGCACGTTGCGCAAGTCCGCCTGCGTGAACTCCTGGTAATGAGCGTGCGGATTCTCGATGTAATCCGCTTCGAAATTGGTGCCGAGCCATTTGTTCAGGATTTCAACCAGCTCGTTGAAGGTGCGCGCCTGACCGAATCCAAGGTTGTAAATGCCGCTCGCGCGCGCCTCCATCGCCTTCATGCTTCCGGCCACGATATCTTGGACGTAGACGAAATCGCGCTTCTGCTCGCCGTGTTTGAAAATGCGCGGCCGCTGCCCCGCCTTCATTTGCTTCGATAAATGGTAGACCATGCTCGCCGGCACGCCTTTGTGCGCTTCGCGCGGACCGTAAACGTTGAAATAGCGCAGCCCCACAATCATCCAATCGGACGATTCGCGGGCCGCCCGCGTCGCCAGGTTGTCCATGATCGCCTTGGAAAAGGCGTAAACATTAGCCGGGGCCGCTCCGTTCGACTCCACGCTCGCTTCCCTGGTCGATCCGTAAGTGGAAGCCGAGGAGGCAAAAATAATGCGCGTTTTGCCGGGCCGCGCGAAACGCAGGATGCGCCGAAAACTCTCCACGTTATCGTGAACCTGCTCGAACTGATTATGATTGGTCGTGTCCGTAATGGATGCGAGATGAAAAATGGCGTCGAATTTCTCGCCGCCGAATTGCGCCTCCCAATCCATGGTCGCCAGGTTCTGCGCCAGAAAATCACCTTTGTAACCGGCCAGGTTTTTGAAATCGCCCGACCGAAAATCGTCTATCACGGTTAACCGCGCCCCTGGAAATTTCTCCTGCAGCCCAAGAGTCAGGTTTGAACCGATAAAGCCGGCCCCGCCGGTCACGATGAGATTAAGAGGAGAATCAGGAGTTGCCACAGCAGACGTTAAATAAACCTTGAGCGGCGCAGCGCAAGCCGCTACTTCTGAACCCAGTTCTTTGTCAGTGTTTATCAGTAGGATCGGCGCAAGAAATCCCGTGCGAATCGGGAGCAGTTGCGCTGCTGTAACTGGATACGACTTCCCATGAGCCAATCCCCGAGATTTCGGGGGTGAAGGCGGGAAGAAGGTGCGTTCGCCCCCGGCGGACCGTAAGCCAGAAGCCAGAATATTTGCCCGGTCCCACTCATTCGTGCCAGCTTCGTAGCGGCCCCGCCATGTTCGGGACCGACCTTCTGCGCGCCGGTCCGAAAAAACTTCTTCGCCAAAAAAGAGGAATGAGAGCTGGGCGACGCGGCCGCACCCGCAGAGTCCTCACTCTCGAGAGTTGGAGGACCCATTATGTTAATTCGCCCATTTTATACTGCCCTGTTCAGCTTGCTCGCCGTCGCATCCCGGCTGCGCGCGGAAGAAACAAGCACCCCCGCGCCTTCGCCCCGCCCCCTGGAATCCACTGCGCCAGGCGTCGTCGTGACCGCCACCCGGTTCGATCTCCCGCTCGATCAATCACCCGCCAGCGTCAGCCTGATCACCTCACAGGATTTCGAAACGAAGCAAATCGAGCGGGTCAGCGATGCCTTGCGCGAGGTGCCCGGTCTTTCCATTGTGCAGACGGGAACGCAGGGACAACTGACCTCCGTTTTCCTGCGGGGTCTGCGCAGCGAGCACACGCAGGTCCTGCTTGATGGTATTCCGATCAACCAGGGACTGGCCGGTCTCTACGATTTCGCCAATCTTACGACGGACGGTGTTGATCGAATTGAAGTCGCACGCGGTCCGCAAAGTACTCTTTACGGACCGCGCGCCCTGGCCGGTGCCATTCAGCTTTTTACCAAGCAAGGCGACGGCCCGCCGGAGGCGACCTTCACTTCAGAGGGCGGTTCCTATGGCACTTTTCGCGAGTCCCTGCAAAGCGACGGAAAACTTCAACAGTTTGATTACTCCATCGGAGCGAGCCGCATCGATACGGATAATGCCAGGCCAAATAATCAATATCGCAACAGTGCCGGCATTGCCAACGTGGGCTGGTCGCCTAACGAACAACTGAGAATCAGTGGCCTTTTTACCTATTCGTTGAGCGATACGGGAAATCCGAACATAATTTTCGATCCGAAGCCGGTCGACCATTTACTGACGGAGAAATGGCTGATCGCGCCGCGCATTGACTGGAAGCCAGTCGACTGGTGGGAGCACCGGCTCATCGTGAGTTATGATCACGAACGGCAGTTGAACGATCCGAATCAGGATGGGTTTGTCTTCGCGACGCGCGCTCTTTTCAAACGGACGACGGTCGATTACCAGAATGACTTGCAGCCCAGCTCGTGGCTAAGACTCACCTCCGGCTTTTTTTACAGTGAAGTAGATGCCGGGCAGGAGCGGCCTTTTGTCCTCTTCGGGCCCAAGTTCATCAGCGATTATACTGAGGAAACCGCCGGCTACCTCGAGGCGACACTGACACCGATCGCAAACCTCATTCTGGTCGGCGGCGGGCGCATTGATCACTTTAATCAGTTCGGAGATGTTTGGACCTACCGGGTCGCTGGGAGTTACAAAATCGATCAAACCAACACGACGATTCACAGCAGTGTGGCGACTG
This sequence comes from Chthoniobacterales bacterium, assembly GCA_038203615.1. Taxonomy (GTDB): domain Bacteria; phylum Verrucomicrobiota; class Verrucomicrobiia; order Chthoniobacterales; family UBA10450; genus JBBRDU01. The sequence continues at coordinate 27,184 of JBBRDU010000030.1, read as the reverse complement.
GATTTAGTCCGCCGACCAGTCAGGACAAGATCTTTGGCAATAATTTCGGACTGCAGCCGGAGAAGGACTTCGGTTGGGACGCGGGCGTGGAGCAGAGACTTTGGGCGAACAAAGTCATCGCGGGCGCGACCTATTTTCATAACGACCTTTCCAATGTCATTGGATTCAACGGCCTTTTCGACACCTTGAATCTGGGCGCGGCCCGGACGCAGGGGGTGGAGACAGAACTGCGGGCGCGGCCGACCACGGAGCTCCTTCTCACAGCCAGCTACACTTACCTGGACGCCGAGAAGACTTCCAAAGCGGACGTCAGTCAGCTCCTCGGATCCCGCTTGCCCAGGCGCCCCCGCAATGAAGTTTATGTTTCAGCGTCCTACCTTTGGTGTAAGAAATTGCGCACGACTATCGCGGCGAAATGGGTTAACGCACGAGAACGAGAGAGATTCGGACAGACCAACCTCGACATCGAAGATTACAACTTCGTGAACTTCGCCGCTGAATACGAAGTGAATTCGCACCTCACCCTTTTTGGACGAATCGATAACCTAACGGATGAACATTACTCCGAAGTATTCGGTTTCCCAGCCCTCGGCCGCGCCGCTTACGGTGGTGTAAAACTACGCTTCTGAAGACAAGAAGCGCAGCGTCGTCCCTGTAGCCACGGCGCTCCATCACCGTGTTCTGAGGCAAACGCACAACTCCGAAAGCTTTCGCCAGTAGACGTCCAACCTTAGAAAGACGCCGGTCGTAGCGTCCTTTGTGGGACTTTGTGCGAGGCAATCTCTGCGGTTCGCTTGAATGCGCCCCCCGATTCTGTTACTCACCCGGAGTGAGCCCGCTTCTCTACCTGCTTCTCGGCCTCCTCGGCGGCGGCTTTGTGGCCGGACTCATCATCCTGCTCACGCGCCGCACCCAGAGCGGGGTTGAATCCGAAGTGGTCAAGCGCCTCGAAATGCTCGACCGCGCCCAGGAACGGGCCGAGCGCATGTTGCGCGAGGAAATGTCGCGCGGACGCGACGAGACGGCCAAGGCCTCTAAAACGCAGCGCGAAGAACTGGGCGCTTCCCTCGAAAGCGTCCGCGCCATTGTCGACCTTCGTCTCAAGCAATTACAGGAGGACAACTCGAAGCAGATCGACAGGATGCGCGCGACCGTCGATGAAAAATTACAGGGCACGCTGGAGAAGCGGTTGGGTGAATCCTTCAAACTGGTGAGTGATCGGCTCGAGCAAGTGCACCAGGGTCTCGGCGCCATGCGGCAGCTGGCCAGCGACGTCGGTGGTTTACAGAAGGTTCTCTCCAACGTCAAGACGCGGGGAACCTGGGGCGAAGTTCAGCTCGGTGCCTTGCTCGAACAGGTTCTCACGGCCGACCAGTTCGCGCGCAACGTCAAGACTCGCGAGGACAGCGGCGATCACGTCGAGTTCGCCGTCAAGCTCCCGGGGGATGAGAACGGCAATCCCGTCTGGCTCCCCATCGACGCGAAATTTCCGACAGAAGACTATCAACGGCTGCTCGCGGCCCAGGACCAGGGGAACGTGCCCGCCATTGAAGAGGCCATGAAAGGCCTGGAGACGCAGTTGAAGCGAAGCGCCAAGGAAATCTGCCAGAAATACATCAACCCGCCGCGCACCACCGATTTCGCGCTCCTCTTCTTGCCCACGGAAGGACTCTACGCCGAAGCCATTCGCCGGATCGGCTTGGTCGAGCAGGTACAGCGGGATTGCCGGGTCATTTTCGCCGGCCCGACCACCCTGGCCGCTCTGCTCAATAGTTTGCAGATGGGCTTCCGCACCCTCGCCATCCAAAAGCGATCCAGTGAAGTCTGGAATCTCCTGGCCTCCGTCAAAACGGAGTTCGGCAAGTTCGGGGAAGCGTTGTCCGATGTGAAGAATAAACTCGATCAGGCGGCCCGGCACGTGGACCATGTGGCCGTCCGCTCTCGCGCCATCACGAAAAAGCTGCGCGACGTGGAGGAACTTCCTTCCAACCCTCAGCCCATGCTGAAGGAACTGCTCGAGCCTTCCGATCTCGAAGAATAACCGGCCCCATCATTCTTCGCTGGTAGGGACGGCGCGCTGCACCGTCCGCTCCGCTGGCAGATCAGGGCGCACGGATATCGCCGCGCGATGTCCCGGATCTGTCATTCCGACCGAAGTAGAGGATCTCTTATTCCTCGTCGATGAGTGCTGCCTCCCTCTTTTCCCGATTGAGTCGGCTTGACGGAGTCTCGCCCCACCAGGGGATCATTATAGAAGGAAAGCACAGGAATTGAGGAGCCGGAGCGATCACCCGGTATTTTCCTGTTTTTTCAATTCCCTGGATTCCTGTTTTTCTCATTGAATATTCCCCGCTCTTTTTCATCCAGGCCCAGAAGTTGTCGGGCCGGCGCTGCGCTTGCCATCCAGAATATTTCAGATTTCAGCTTTTCCGTTTTCCGCTTTCCCCTAAAGAACCTCGTTCCACTTGCTCTTGTCCTTGAGCATGATCTCGCGCAACAGCCGAATCGGCGGCATGCCGTGGCTGAGCAGTTCATTGTGGAATTTCTGCAGGGAAAACTCGTCTCCCTGCTGGGCCTGGTAATCGTAACGCAGTTTCAGGATCTGCAATTTTCCCAGCGTGTAATTGAGGTAACCAGGATCGAACGTCCCGCGCATGGCTTCGGCCCGCGCCGGTTTCTCTTCGTAATAACAGTTGTCCTGAAAAAACTTCGTCGCCTCTTCGACCGTCATGTTCTGTGTGTGCATCTTGATGGAAACGCAGAGCCGGCATAAACGAAGGAGCGCCTCATCGGCCTGGGCCAGGCGGTATTTGGCCGCCCGCTTCACCTCTACTTCGCTCGGAGTGCCGGAGGTCGCACTGCCGTATCCCTCATCCACCATCATTTTCTCGCAGTAATGCGCCCACCCTTCGACGAACGCGTAACTGCCGAAAATTTTCTCCACCTTGCTCGCAGAGGAGGCGTTCAACTTTAGGAACTGCACATAATGCCCGGGATACGCCTCATGAATCGAAACGATGTCGGACGTGTAATAATTAAACGAGGTCAGCCACTCGTTCTTTTGTTTCTCGGGCCACTCCACCTCCGTCGGTGTCACATAGTAGAACGCCTCCGTCGCTCGTTTCTCGAAGGGTCCGGGTGTGTCCATCGACGCGAAAGACGTAGCCCTGCGATATTGCGGCGTCTCCCGCACCTGCGCCCGCACTTCCGAGGGAATCGCCACCAGCTTGCGCGAAGAGACATACTTCCGGATTCCCTCCAGATTCTTCGCCACGTCGGGAATTAAACTCTCCGGGGTCGGATGTTCGCTTTGGATTTGCTGGAATACTTCCAGAGCCGGCTTGTCCGGGTCGATCGTCCGGGCCGCTGCCGTAAACGCATCCTGCTCTTCCTTCAGCTTGGCCAAGCCTAACTCGAGCACTTTATCCGGAGGCAGATCGACCATCTCCGTCTCCGCCAGCATGCGGTGATATTTTTCTTCGCCCAAGGCAAAGTCAGCCGACGCCTTCGGCAATTTCTCCCGCTCCAGCCAGGCCGCATAATCCGTCAGGGCGGCGGCCGCTTTCCGGTTGGCATCCTGAAACTCCGCTTTAATCCGGTCGTCCTTTAGATCCTTGACCGCTTCCACCAAATTCTTGCGCATGAAGTCAGCCGAACCCCGCGCGATTTGAATTCCCAGTTCGACATACGGCTTGGGCAGCACGGGATCGAGATTCGTCTTGGCCGCAATTAACACGTTCGGAATCTGTAACTCGATCAGCACGACGCTATGCACGCGGTCTTCCAGGGCCGCGAAGTTCCGCTTCATATAGACATTAACGTCTGCCGCCCGCGCGTAAACCATCGGGTTTCGCTCGAACGCCACCATGTCCTGTCGTTCGAAAATTTCGCGCTTAATCGCCGCTTGCAGAATGCGCAGATCGACCGCTTGCCGCTGGCTCAGCTTGACTAGGTCGAACTTTTTCAAGCGATCGTCGAAGCGCCGGAGCCGGGTCAACTCTGCGTCCAGGGCCAGCCGGCTGTAATCTGCCGTCTTGCCGTCGTATTCGTGGAATCCGAGAGACACCGCCAGGAGCGGACGCGCCGCCAAATACCCTTTGATGTATTCCTCGGCCACCCCTTCGTATTCCGTATCGGGCGTTTGCACCGCCCAAGCAGCCGGCCACGGGAGAAAACAAACCGCGATGACACAAAGTTGGCGTAAGGCTTTCATCGTGAGGCGTCCGATCTGGGCGCGGCTCATTCTAGCCGACGCTTTGCGCGTTGCCAAAAATTTCCGAATGAGCGATTGTCCCCCTCGCTGCGCCATGCGATCCACCACATGAAACAACGATTTGGCCTCGGCACGTTTCTCGGCCTCGCGCTCTTCGCTGCTGTTTTCGGGACTCATTGGCAACGGGCCCGCGCCGCTAATGAGGAGCAAACGGAGGACAGCGGATATTCCCAGATCGCCATTTTCGCCAAGGCCATTCAACTGCTCCGCCAGGATTACGTGGACGGAAACAAGACGGGGTATCACGACCTCGTCACCGCGGCCTTGAAAGGAATGCTTTCCTCGCTCGATCCCCACAGCCAGTACATGGATCCGAACGACTTCCGCGACATGCAGGACGACACCCGTAGCCGCTTCAATGGTCTCGGCATTGAAGTTTCCATGAAGAACGGATTGCCCACGGTCGTTTCGCCCATGGAGGATACCCCCGCCGGCAAGGCCGGAATTTTGTCGGGCGATCAGATCCTGAAGATCAATGGCACCGCCACCGACAGGATGGATTTGCAGGACGCGGTCAACCTGCTGCGCGGATCTCCTGGCCAGAAAGTCACCCTCACTTTGCTGCGTCCTTCCACCAGGGAGGTGAAGGATTACACGCTGGAGCGCGTCGAGATTAAGGTGCAAAGCGTCAAGGGCGTCCACTTGCTCGACCCTGAACTGACCGGCCCGTTCAAAGTCGGTTACGTCCGCCTGATTCAATTCAATGAGCCCACCGCCGACGAATTGTCCAAGGCGCTCGACGATTTGCAGAAACAAGGGATGCAGGCTTTCATCCTCGACCTGCGCAATAATCCGGGCGGACTCTTAAATAGTGCCGTCGATGTCTGCGCGCAATTCCTGCCGCCAAACACCAAAGTCGTCTCGACCCAGGGACGAGCCGTTTCTCAGCAACGCGATTATGCCACATCCACGGTGGGCAAGGAGCGCTCCCCGTTTCCCATGGCTGTGCTCGTGAACGAAGGCAGTGCCAGTGGCGCGGAAATCGTGTGCGGCGCCCTCAAGGATTTGCATCGCGCCATCATCGTGGGCGAAACCACCTTCGGCAAAGGTTCAGTGCAAAACGTCTTGCAACTGCCGGACGGCTCCGCTCTCCGTTTCACCACCGCGAAATATTATACACCCAGCAAAAAGGTAATTCACGGCAACGGCGTTTCGCCCAACATCCGGGTCTCCATGACGGCCGACCAGGAGCGTCAGCTCTTTTCCATGCGCAGCAGCGATAACGGCAAGCCCGACGACGACAAGACATTTATCCGGACGAAGGACCCGCAAATGCTTCGCGCCATCGACGCCCTCAAGGGCGTCATGATCTACGCCCAGCAAAACGGCGCCAAATCCGGAACGATCAAGAAGCAGTAGCCCCGGCAGGGAGGGACGAGCTCGTCTCGTCCTCATCATTCCGCCTGCAGCCGCTCCGCTTGCCACGGCGTCTTCCCCCCGCGATCGAGCATTTCACACGGCCGCGCCCCTGCCCTACACTCCACCCAATGCCAACCATCCTTGCGCTCGAGACTTCCTGTGACGAGACCGCTGTGGCCATCCTGCGCGACCGCGAGTTGTTAGCCAGTGAAGTGGCCTCGCAAGTAGCCGAGCACCAGAAATTCGGCGGCGTCGTTCCGGAAGTGGCATCCCGCAATCATCTGGTGCATGCGCCCCGACTCCTCAAGCGGACCATCCAGGAGGCGAAAGTTCAACTGAGCGACATCGATGCCTTCGCCGCCACCAGCGGCCCGGGCCTCGCCAGCTCCCTCATGATCGGCGCGTCGATCGCCAAGGGACTCGCCATCGGATTGAACAAGCCTTATCTCGCGATCAATCATCTGGAAGGTCATCTCCTGTCGCCTTTCTTCGACCAGCCAGAGATCACACCAAACGTCTCGCTCATCGTCAGTGGCGGTCACACCATGACCGTGCTGGTCCGCGGAGTCGGCGCTTACGAGATCATCGGCCGCACGGTCGACGACGCCGCCGGTGAAGCCTTCGACAAAGTGGCCAAGATGTTGAGACTCGGTTATCCGGGCGGTCCGGAGATTGAGAAAACAGCGCGGGGCGGCGACTCCACCCGTTTCAATTTGCCGCGCAGCATGGCGGACTCGGAAAACTTCAGCTTCAGCGGATTAAAAACGGCCGTGCGTTATCTCCTGCCTAAAATTGCGTCAGACGCATCATCGAGAATCGATTCCCAGCTCCTGTCCGATCTGTGCGCCTCCTTTCAACAGGCCATCATCGACGTGCTCGTGCGCAAAACGATCGCCGCCGCGAAAAAGCACCGCGTCCAGGTGGTCACGCTCAGCGGCGGAGTGAGTTGTAACGCCGCTCTGCGCGAGCAATTCAGTCAGGCCTGCGGCCGTGCCGGTCTGCAGAGCAAATCCGCCGTCCCCCGTCTCTGCACCGATAACGCCACCATGATCGCCTTCGCCGCCGCGCAACGTCTTGCCCAGGGCTTCGCTTCGGCAGTGGAGACAGAGATCGATCCGAATCTGGCGTTGACCCTCTGATCTCGTCGAGGATCCTTTTTCCGGGGCGCCGATCTGATCGGCATATGTTTTGCTTAGGAAAGCGCGTCTTGTCCACAACGCTGTCCTCTCTTCGTAATCCTTTTAGCCTGAACCGTCTGCGATGGTTGCTGGCCGCGCTCCTTTTTAGCGCCGCGGCGCCCCTTCATGCCACGGTAGTGACTTTCAACTGGCCGTCCCCTCCGGGGTGGACAGCCGGCTCGCCCACCCCGGGGCAGACCAGGACTCAAGTCTTTACCAGCTTTTATCCGAATGATTTGACCGTAGCCATTAACAACAATGGAGCCGCCGCCCAGGGGACCGTTTATCAGCCTGGATATCCTCAGATCAGCGCCACCCCCCTGACCAGCGGATTGGCCGTGAACGGCCTGCAGCTTAATGCCACGAGCTCCCAAGTCGCGGGCGCTTACACCCAGGTGACCGTCAGCTTCCTCACCCCTGTCATCAATCTCACATTCCAGATCTGGGACGTGGATAAGGTCGGCGGGCAATTCATCGATCAGATCGCGAACATTCAGGCACTCGCGGCCGGCGGCGGCACGGTCGGAGCCGACTCCGTGACCAGCCAGGTGGCGGGCTACAATTCCATTACCGGCACAGGTTTGAGCACGGTCGTGCTCGGAACAGCCAATGCTTCTAACACCACCAATCAAGGCACGATCGATATCACGTTCAACGGACCAATCACCCAGTTTTCATTTCAGTGGTCGAACAACGATCCGGCGCTCGGCGCCCAGGCCATCGCTCTCGGGACACTCATCTATACGCCCATTCCGGAATCCGAATATTTTGGGATTGCCGGGTTGCTTTGTCTGGCCGCCATCGGGCTGGAAGTGCGCAAGCGCCGGACTTAATTTCTCCTTCAATTCCGCCTTCGAAAGAAGCTCCAGCATCTCTTTCACTTCACGCCGAACCCTCAATCGATCCGTCCGGGCGCAGCACCGCGCAATTCCAGCAGGAATCGAACGTGCCGGGAACCTGCTCGTTGCATTTCGGACAGCGCCAATCCGGCGATTGTGATCGAGGCGTTTCGAAAAGCACCCGCCTGGCGCGCTCGTAGTCTTCGTCGTTGACGACACAAAGAGCGGGGAAAAAGATCGGGGAAGGCATCTCCGTGACCCCGTTGTTGCTGTATTCGTTGCGCATAAAACTCGGGATGCCCACCTCATCGAGGAGAGTCTTGTAGAGCGCGACGCGCGTATGATCCTGGTGAACGAATACTTCTCGCATGACGGTGGATGAGAATTGAAAACGCGACGGCCACTGCGTCTCTCGGCCAATCAGAGCACCTTCGTCATAAACATGCTATTGGGATCTTCTGTGTAAGGAGCAAACGGTCCGCAACGGACAAATTCAAACAGGGCGTACAACCTCCTGGCTGGCTCGAAATATTCCATCGAACTGGTCTCCAGACTTAACCGGCGATATCCCCGGCCTCTCGCTTCCTCGATCAAATGCTGCAGCATCCGGGAAGCGATTCCCTTTCTTTGATAAGCATAGGCCGTCCGCATCGATTTAATCTCGGCATGCTCGGCGTCCAATTCCTTCAACGCGCCGCACCCGGCCAGCTCCGTTCCATCCCATATGCTCCAGAAAGTGACTTCCGGCTTGCGTAGCCCCTCCAGATCCAGGGCGTGCACGCTCTCCGGAGGCGATACCTCCGCATGCAACGCAGATGTTCTTCGAGGAACGCGATCACTTCCGGATCACGCAGTTTATCGACGCGAATCTCCATGGCGGCCTGGAACATTGGCAATGATCGATTGTTTCCAAGCCGGGCACAATTTGGGCACACGCGGCATCTCCCGGCAGGCCACCGTCAGATCGCACCTCTGCCCCAATGCACGGAAACAGAGACCCCGGGGAAACCCAAGCAGCCGAGCAGAGAGCTTCACCCCAGGTTTTCGCCCGCCGACGCGGGCGAAAACCGTTGAGAAGGAAGTGTCGCCTGTTACGGCCCCATCCGATCGCACACTGTGTCGGTGTGATACGAAATAAAAGTCCGCAGCTTGAACCAACCGCCCTCTTTCTTGTTCATCTGGGCGACACTGTTGCTTTCGTTCTTGGCGAAATCACTCCATGAGTTGTAGCGGGAAACCGCCACAAACGTCCACGCTGCGCCCTCCAGGTGTTGCAGGACGACGTTGCCCGATGAGGTGTCGGTCGCACGATCCGGTGGCTCGTTGAGAAACTTGTCCAGACCCTCACGCTGACCTGGCGCCGGACGATACGTCGAGACGACGTAGGCGGAGGCGGCGCTCTTGGAAGCATCATCAATCCCCATCTGCTTGGCGAACTCCGACCACGCCGGGCCATTCACAAATGTGTCGGTATGCGAAGCACCGAGCGCCACCTGGCTGGCTGGCGTCGCGGGGCGCGCCGCATCGATGGTCGCCTTCGTGCCGAGATGCTCGATCACGCAATAATCCCAATCATCGCCATCCATATGGCGCAGGACGATGAAATGTCCGGGCATGGTCGCGTCGGGACCTTGTTTCTTTAACATCTCACCCAGTTCAGCGGCCTTGCCGACCGCTGCCTTGGCAAAATGCACGTGATACACATCGGTGCGGGCCGCGGGCGATGCCGCCGCCGTTGCTGCACTGGCCGTCCCTGCAGGCGACGGACTTTGCGCCCAGGCCGCGGATGTGATCGCGACGGTTGCGAGTAAAACGACGATAACTTTTTTCATGACGATTCCTTTCGGTTGAAGTGAAACGCTCGTCCGAGAAACCTCCGACACCCTTTTTTTGGAGCGAGCCGCGAAGACGAGCTCCGCATTTAACGTATTGGGGGGGAGGCTAATGTCCTCGGTTTCGTCGAGTCAATGACATTCAACTCGCCCCACCCGCCACACCACGCGCCCCCCTGCCGTTCCGAGGCGAAGCCCGGTTTGATTGGACTTTTCCCCAGTCAGCGTCAGCCGCCACTGCGTCTTTATCGGCAAGTCGAGCAATAGATTTGGGCGGGGCGGGTGTCCTCATCGAGCGGCGGAGGGAAATGGGAAAGGTAAGCTCGTTGCGACCTGATCCGGTTCAGCGGGAACCCGTAATTCCGATGGTTGATCCATCCATAGGTGGCGGTGCGCGGAAAATAGACCGCGTAATTGTAGGTGGAGAGGCCCGGCTTTCTGCGCGTCACCGCGCCATTTGTGAGGCGGAACCTTAGCTGAAAGTTTTTCCGATGGGTAGAGGAAAGGGACCGGGTCTCGCAGCGGATTTCCGTCTTAATGCAAGCCCGGGCTCACAAATACGGGGACACGGCGACTGAGCGCCATGGCTACAGGAGATGGGGACTCGGCGGTCATCCGCCTTCGCCGGCTACGGTGGGACAAGTAGACCGCCGCTATAGGAGATCCTAATGTTTGTGGCTCTTGGAGGAGGAGGCGGCGGTTTTCCAGGCGGTTTTGTATTGCTCGTCTATCTGGGCCGCTTCGTAGGTCCGGTTTTGCGCGGTCAGGCAATCGCGCAGACCAGCCAAAGCGCGCCCGTTTCTTGGGTTCTTTCCCAGATCGGCCCGGAACACTTTTTCGGCTTCGGCCAATTGCTGGCCAGCCATCAGTTCGCGGCCGAGCAACGAACGAGCCGGCGGATACCAGGGAGGTGGTTCGCTGTAGTTGAGCGCGTCCTCCGCCGCCACGGCGCGGGTCAGGCAATCGAGCGCATCCTTGTGATCGCCGCGGCTGCGGGCGAGCGCGCCTAACAACAAATTCTTGTGCACGTCGAAGACGGCGCTGATCTTGTTCAAGTCGTCATACATGGTGTCGGGCGGGATCTGCGCGACCAAGGCCTGCCAGGCGAGTTGTTCTTCCGCCGCCCCGGACGTGTTGCCCAGGTTGGCCTGAGCCATGCCCCTGGCGAAATGCCAGACGGCGGTGGTGACGGTAAAGGCAGGATCAGGCGCAGGCAGTTTCATGATATCGGGCCAGCGCTCAAACCCGATGAGCACGATCATCGGGGTGGGCAGAAAGCCTTCCAGCATGGGCATGGCTTTGACCGACGGTCCCACGTTGGCGACGAGGCGGGCCGCGGCATCTTTGGCTTCGGCAAAATTACCGTCCATGGTGGCGGCATAGGCGAGGAAATGCAGGTTATGGCTGTAGTACATGAGCGGATAAACGCCTTGCTCTTTGGTCTGAGCCAAAAACGTCTTGTCGGCGGCCGCGGCCACTTGATTGGCATGAGCAGCGGCGGAATGATCCCCCACCCGCGCGTAGATGTGCGCGGGCATATGGACAAGGTGACCGGCGGCGGGCGCCAATTTCTCGAGACGCGCCGCGCTGGCCAAACCGCGTTCCGGATGGGGCGAGGCTTCCACGGCGTGGATATAATAATGATTCGCGCCGAGATGGTTCGGGTCGCGTTTTAAAACGGATTCGAGAAGCGAGACAATCTCTTCGGTGCCTTCGTTCGGTTTACCGTCGAGCGTCCAGAGATGCCATGGATTGAGGTTCATGATGCTCTCGGCGTAGAGGGTGGCGGCATCGAGGTCATCGGGATAGCGCGCGGATAACTTGCCCATGGCATCTTTGTAGGCGCGATCGAGCTGATGCGGGTCAACCTTGGGATCGTTCGAATAACGAACGACGAGGGCGTTGATGTAAGCGCGCTCGGGCTCGGAAGCGCTGGCCAGGAGCGCCACGGCCTTTTGCACAGCGTCGTAACCAGCTTTCTCGCGCTCGGGATCGACCGGCAAATTGTAATTGGGGCCGAGCGTGAGGGCCACGCCCCACCAGGCCATGGCCAGTTTCGGGTCGAGGCGCGCGGCCTGCTCAAACGAGCGACGCGCTTCGTCGTGATTAAATCCGTAAACGAGTTTCAGACCCTGATCGAAAAAGTCCTGCGCCTGTTTGTTCTTCGTCGAGACGGGATGATGGACATTCCCCAAGCCCGGCATCAAGCGAGGTGACGCACTGGCCGGCCCACCTTTTTCCCGCGCGACGGCAAAGCTCGGCAGCGAGCTAACTCCCAGACAAAGCAGTAGAGCTATGGCGAATCGTGTCATCTCCGTATCGCCCAATATTCTGATCGATTCTTTCTCTCCGTCGAGCTTCAAAGCCGGATAGTGGCATCGGCATCCTGGCGATGATTTCCGGACCAGCTGGAAGCCGATGCCACGAAGCAGACATCAGAACTGACGGGTGTAACTGATGACGAGCTGCCAATCGGCGATGGTGGCCAAGCCCTCCGCCGGAGGAATGTGGTAGCGCGCGAATGGCTGCGAAATGAGAGCCCGTCGATAGATCGCCACCGGCACGGAGACGGACGATGAGTTCTTGTCATGTGAAACGCTGATGCCTGGAATGCCAACCGGAGAGAGGTTTGCCACCGCTGCATGAAGTGTGCACTAATCTTCCGGATGGATTCGGCGCCCGGAGCTCGCAACAGCGAAACGACTCCTATCAGCACAAGGCGAGAAACCGGTGCAATAGCGCGACAAGCGTCGCACCGGCCCTATTCTTTTTCTTCGTCGAGCTTGGCTTTTACGGCCGTCTCAATTTCTTCGTAAAGTTTCGGATCGCTCTTGAGCGCTTCTTTGCCGGCGTCCCGCCCCTGGGCCAACTGGGTGCCCTTGTAGTTTAACCAAGAGCCACGTTTCTCGATGATCTGTTTCTCGAGCGCGAGATCGAGAAGGGCGCCGGTGGAGGAGATACCTTCGTTATACATGATGTCGAACTCGGCTTCCCGGAAGGGAGGCGCCACCTTGTTCTTCACGATTTTGACGCGGGTGCGGTTGCCCGTGACGACGCCGTCCGTTTGCTTGATCGCGCCGATGCGGCGGATATCGACGCGGACGCTGGCGTAGAATTTCAAGGCCTTGCCGCCCGGCGTGGTCTCGGGGTTACCGAACATGACGCCGATTTTTTCGCGGATTTGGTTGGTGAAAATGCAGCAGGTGCGCGCCTTCGAGATGAGCGAGGTCAATTTGCGCAGGGCGGCGCTCATGAGGCGGGCCTGCGCGCCCACCGTGACATCTCCGATTTCGCCTTCCAGCTCGGCTTTCGTAACCAGAGCCGCCACCGAATCGAGCACGATGACATCGAGGGCATTGGAGCGGACGAGCGTTTCGCAAATGCGCAGCGCTTCCTCGCCGGAGCTGGGCTGGGAGACGAGCAACTCGTCCAGATTGACGCCTAACTTTCTGGCATACTGCGGATCGAGGGCGTGCTCCACATCGATGAAGGCAGCGAGGCCGCCGCGTTTTTGCGCTTGCGCGATGACGGTCAGCGTCAGCGTGGTCTTGCCCGATGATTCCGGTCCGAAGACTTCCACCACGCGTCCACGCGGAAAGCCGCCCACGCCGAGGGCTCGATCGATCAGAATATTTCCGGTCGGGATAACGTCGATGTCGACGATTTTGTCGTCGCCCAAACGCATGATGGCGCCGTCGCCGTAGTCTTTGGCGATTTGCTGGATGGCCAGATCGAGATTTTTATTTCGCGCGGTAATTACCTTGTTTTCGGTGCTGGGTTTTTCTTCGGTCTTGGTCGCCATAGCAGGTCATCTAGGTAAGGCCCACCTGCGACCTTCGCCAAGGAAAAACGGGGGAAGCAACGAAAAAGGAGGGTTTGGCACCTGGAAGGCATTCTGGGGACTGCTTTCCTGGAGCAGATTTACACGACTGAAGGGAAGCAAAAGAAAACGCTCAAGTCCCGAAAGCTTTCGCGAGCAGGCGTCCAACGCTCAAGTCAGAAGGGCGTGGGCGTGTTCCTATTCCTGATCGTGATCCTGCTCGGCATTGTGGATATGCCAATTTTTCGCGGTGGCCCATTCACCTTCGGATGGGAAGTTGACCACCGCCGCGGCGGGGCGGGCAACTTCCCCTACAGATTCTAGGGCGGACTGAATGACGCTGCCTTCGCCCCGCGGATTTGCTGAAACCCGTGGCCAGCGCTAAGCGTGACGCGTGACGGAGCGAATCCAGGATGAACGGTATATGCGCGTGGCCATCCGCGAGGCGCGCAAGGCGCTCGGACAAACCAGCCCGAATCCGGCCGTCGGAGCCGTCATCGTGGCCAGCTCCAAAATCATTTCGCGCGGACACCACGAGAAGCCCGGTGGGCCACACGCGGAGATTCGTTGTCTCGAGGCGCTGCGCCGAAGTCTTCCCTTAAACGCGACCTTGTTCGTCACACTCGAACCCTGCTCCACTGTCGGCAAGACGGGACCGTGCACCAAGGCCATCATTCGATCCGGAGTTTCGAGCGTGGTCATCGGAACGCTCGACCCGAATCCCAGACATCACGGCCGCGGCATCGCGGCGCTCCAGCGCGCGGGAATTGAGGTGCGTGTCGGAGTTTTGGAGGTTGAATGCAGAGACCTCAACGAAGGATTCAACCAGTGGATCGTCTCGGGCCGACCCTTCGTGGTGGCCAAGTGTGGGATGAGCCTGGACGGTCGCCTGACGCTGCCGTCGAGCGGCGGACGGTGGATCACCAGCGCCGTCGCCCGGCGCGATGCCCAGCAATTGCGCGCGCAGGTCGATGCGATCCTGGTTGGCGCCGAAACGATTCGCGCGGACAATCCGCGGTTGAGCATCCGCGGCGTGAAGAAGGCCCGGCAGCCGTGGCGCGTGATCCTGACGAAATCGGGAAAGCTGCCTTCGCAGAGCCGCGTCTTGCGCGATGCGTGCAAAGACAAGACCTTCATTTACCGAAACAAATCCCTGAAGTCCGTGCTGTCAGACTTGGGAAAGAAAGGGATTTTGTCTGTCATGATTGAAGGAGGGGGCCAGATGCTGAGCCAGGCGCTCGACGCGGGCCTGATCGACAAGGTGCAGATTTACATCGGCCCGGTTTTGGCTGGTGGCCCGGTCGTTGCCTTCGCCGGCCGCGGTGCGGCTTCGACACAAACGGCGCTGCGACTGGAGCGGCTGTCCTACGCGCGAATCGGGCACGATGTGAGGGTGATTGGATACCTGGCCCGAGAAACGAACAACGAGGGCGAATAAAGTGAGAAACTTTTGCGTCTTACTTAAGGTTAAATAGTAAAAGGAAGGTAAATTAAAATGAAAAAGTTTCTATTGATCGCGCTGGTGCTGGGTGGTTTTGCCTTTGCGTCCGCGCCGCAGTCTCAAGCAGGCGTATCGGTGGGGATCGGAATCGGATTCCCCGGCGCCTACGGTTACGGTTATCCCTACGGATACGGATACGGTTCCGGCTACGGCTGTTCCCCCTATCGGTATGGGTATGGGTATCGCTCCTACTACCGGCCGGTCGTCTATCCGGGTTCCAGCTTCTACTGGCACCGCGGGCACCGCGTCTATTACGCCCGGCGTCATCATCGCGTCTGGCGCTAATCCGGCAGAGTCGGAAATTTTCGAGCTGGCGGGAGGTTTTCCGCCAGCTCTTTTTGCTTGGGGAAAGATCTCGGAGCGTACGATCCGCCTTCGCCTAGAGCGAGGGCGATAGCTGGTGGAACGGCCTCTCCCCTGGCAGCGCCGTAGTCTTGGCGAAGGCGGCGCGGGCGTTGCTAAAGGTCCAAGCGGCCTGGTCGCTCAATTTAAGCGCCCAATGGGCGCTGGCTTTTTAACATCGCGCTCGGAGATCGCGATCCACCTTCGCGTCGGGCAGGGCGACAGCTGGTGGGAGGCCCGCTGCGAGGGCGTTGGTGAAGCGCGGCAGCTCGCAGACGCTCCATCCCCTGCCCTTTTTGGAGAACCTTAATCGTGCGGCTTGGCTGAAACGGAGGGAGAAACCGCGGGAGTAGCGGTCCCAGAGGCGGCGCTGTTTTGGCGCGGCTGAAATTCGCTTTTCAAGCGCTCGTTCAGCTGGGGCAATTGCTGCTGCCGTTTTGCTTCCACTTCCTGGCGCAATTCCCGCTCGATCTGGCGGCGCTCCTGCAAATAGCGCGCTTCGAACTGTCCCTGCGCGCTCGGATCGAGGCGCAGACCCATTTGACGCATGGCCGCTTCCGCCTCGGTCTTGAGCCGTTGGTGGCGGGCTTGCTCGCGTTCGCGCAAAATCTTTTGCTGCTCCGGGTTCATCTGCAGCCAGCGTTCCGCGTTCCGCCGGAAAGCCTGCCGCTCATCCGGGGAAAGCTGATAAAAACGGTCGCGTCCCTGATTGGGCCCATTGCCCCGTCCGATTCCGAAAGCACGCTGGCGAAAATGCGGAGTAGGCTGGCCCTGTCCAAAAACGGCGCCAGACGCACTCATCACCACCACCGCGGCGGCTGTTACAATGAGGAATTGTCGTCCCACAGATTACTTTCGTCCGAATTTAGCAACTCATCCAAATCAGCGACAACTTCATAATCCTGGGCATCGATTTTCGCGATCGCATCGTCATCTCGAGGGGGGGTCTGCCGGAACGAGAAAGTGTAGGCGATAAAAATGGCGGTGGTCGCAGCCACGAGGCCCGAGACAGGCAGCAAGCGTCGCCAATGGAGCCAGCCTCGGGACCGGTGCTCCGATTCGGATTGCTCTCGCGTCCGGCGCAGAACGTCCCGCGCAAAAAAAGAGGAAGCCGCGGGCGGATTACTGGCCGAGCTTAAAAGGTCCCAAAGTGGCTGATCGTCGTCGCGCTGCATGGTTATGCGGTGATTGAACCTAAGGGAAAGGGGCAAAGTTGCGCAATCCCCCGCAGGAGGAGCGGTTCAAGCCTCGGCCGCTTCGAGGAAGCCTTCTAGCTGCCGGATCCGGGTTGGATGCCGCATCTTGCGCAGAGCCTTGGCCTCAATCTGACGGATGCGCTCGCGGGTGACGCGAAATTGCCGACCGACTTCTTCGAGGGTGCGGCTGTATCCGTCGACCAGACCGAAGCGCTGTTCCAGGACCTGACGCTCGCGCTCGGTCAGGGTTTCCAGGACGTCTTTGATCTTTTCCTTCAAGAGGGCGATCGCGGTCATGTCACTCGGATTCTCGGCCCCTTTATCCTCAATGAAATCGCCGAAATTAGTTTCTTCACTTTCCCCGACGGGCGATTGCAAAGAGATGGGTTGCTGGGCCATTTTCAAGACGGCCCGAACCCGATCGACCGGCAGCAGGATTTCCTCGGCCACCTCTTCGGGGGTGGGCTCGCGGCCATATTCCTGGACCAATTGTTTTTGCACCCGCATCAACTTGTTGATCGTCTCGATCATGTGCACGGGGATACGGATGGTGCGGGCCTGATCGGCAATGGAACGGGTGATAGCCTGCCGGATCCACCAGGTGGCGTAGGTCGAAAACTTATAACCGCGGCGATACTCGAATTTCTCGACCGCTTTCATCAAGCCCATGTTCCCTTCCTGGATGAGGTCGAGAAAGGAGAGCCCGCGGTTCGTATATTTCTTGGCGATGGAAATGACGAGCCGCAGGTTGGCTTCGACCATTTCCGTCTTGGCGCGCAACGCCTTGCGTAGCCAATTTTTCAAGTCCTGATATTGCTCCCCGAATTCGTCCGTCGACAACCAGAGCATCTTCTCCAGTTCGACAATCTTGACGGCAACGGGAGAAGGGGCGGACTTGCCGCGCGATTTTTTAACGACCACGGCCTTGAGTTGCACGAGAGCCTGGTACTGCTCGTCGGCCAGATTGACGAATTCCTCCGTCACTTTTTGTTTGAAATAAAACTTGGGATAAAAACGCTGCAGGGAAGCGACCGCGCGCTGAAAGGTTTTCGACTTCTTGCTGTCTCTTTTGGACGAGCCTTTGGCCAAGAGCGCGTACTGGTGACTGATCGAAGCGCTGAGTTTTTCCACCTGTTTGCATAAGCGCGGCAGCATCTTCATGTAGCGCTCGCGGCTCTCGATTTTCTTGTCGAGGATCACGCGATCAAATCGCTCGCGCCCTTCCGTCAACTTGGCGGCCAGCTCAAGGTGCGCCTGCGCGATGAATCCGAACCGGTTGATTTGCTTCTGCACCATGGTCTCGGCTTCCTCGATCCGCTTCGAAATTTCGACTTCCTGCTCGCGCGTGAGGAGGGGGACCTGTCCCATCTGCTTGAGATACATCCGGACTGGATCATCCAGAATATCCAGCTTGGTCTCGGGCTTTTCTTCTTCCTCTTCCTCGGCGTCTTTCTTGCCGTCCTTGAACCGATCCACTTCAGACGCCTCAATGATATCGATCTCCATTTTGCGGAGTCGGATGAGGATGGCGTCCAGATCATCGGCGTCGGTCATGCCCTCGGGCAGGGCTTCGTTCAGGTCGTCGAAAGTGAGGTAGCCCTGTTCCTTGGCCAGTTTGATGAGCTCACGGATGCGAGCCTGCAGATCTGCCTCGGACTGAATAGGAGCCGCTTTGTTCAGCTCCTTGCCCGAGGCGGAGGCGGCGCCCTGACGCGGCCGTTTTGAGTCCGCGCTTCGTTTGGCCTGGGCCGCGGGTTTGGCGGAAGGAGCCGGCGGGCCCGAGGCCTTTTTCGTCACCTTGCGCTGAACTCGCTTCGGCTTCGGGCGCATTTTGGGCGACCGGGGGGCGCGTGTCTTTCGTTTCGAATGCCTGGCCAAAGTTGCGCGGTTAAGGAGTAAACTGAGACGTTCGATGGGCGCCAAACCTGGAAATTAACTTTTCGTGGCAGGACCCGGCGAAAGTTGCGAAAGGTCGCGGAGTTGATCCGTGAGGTCAAGAATTTGTTTCTGCAAATTGAGCACCTCGCCCGTGCTCAACTGGGCCGCCTTGATCCGGCTTTGGGCCGCGGCCAGTTGTCGCCGGACGACGGCCTGGCGCAAGCCGCGCCACCATTCCTCGGCCAGACTGCCCGGCTGAGCGGGCATCTTTTGCATGAGCCAGGCGGACACGAGCGATTCTTCCGCCGGAGACAGCGTCACCATGAAGGCGTTCAAGGAGGCCGGGTCGGAGGGCCGCACCTCGCTGGCCAGCACCTTGCCCAGCAGTTCCGTGTTCGGAGTCTCGGCCAAAGTTTCGCGCCAGTTTTGTTCTTTCAAAAAGCGCGCGGCCTCTTCGTCACGCAAGGCGAGCAGACAGAGCATGGCAAGGTCATGGCGCGGGGTGGTCACCGCGGCAGGAGCGGCCGCCGGCGCCGTCGAGGAAGCCGTCCAGGAGCGTGTTTCCCTGGTTAAAAGGCTTTCGAACTCCGTGGTGGAAACTCCGAGCCGCGCCGTCACCTTGCGCACCACTTCGCCGCGCATGAGGAGGTCCCGAATATGCGAGACGGTTTCGGCCAGGCCGCGGGCCAGCTCCATCTTTGCGCCTAACGAACTCAGGTCGGTCGAAGAAACTTCCCGTTCGATCCAGTAATCGAAAAAATTTCGAGCGGAGGCCAAACGCGCCTCGAACTCCTCCCGGCCCTTCTGGCGGATCAGTGAGTCGGGATCCTCGCCGGCGGGCATTTCGGCCACGCGCACGACCAGATCATTCTGGAGCAGGGCATCGAGCGATCGTTCGGCCGCTTTCCGGCCAGCGGCATCGGCATCGAAACAAAGGACGACTTCGTTGACAAATCGTTTCAAGATTCGGGCCTGGCTTTCCGTGAAGGCGGTGCCCTGAGGCGCCACCACGTTGGTGATACCCGCCTCGAATAACGCGATCAGGTCCAATTGCCCTTCGCAGACCACGGCGGAGTTCGCCTCAATCAAACTCCTCTTCGTCTTGTGCAATCCAAAGAGCACGTTGCCCTTTCGGAAGAGGGGCGTCTCGGGCGAGTTAATATACTTGGCCGCCTCGGCCTCCTTCTGCAGGATCCGTCCGCTGAAGGCGATGACCTCTCCGACGTCGTTGCAAATAGGGAACATGATACGGTCGCGAAACCGGTCGTAGACATCGCCCTGCTCTTTGTTTTCATCGCGCAGTTTAACCAGGCCGCTTTGCCAGATCAGGCGCCGCTGATAACCGCGCTGCAAAGCCCAGTTCAGGAAAACATCCCAACCGGGCGGGGCGTAGCCGAGTTGCCAGGTCTTAGCGACGGCCCGATCGATCCCGCGCTTCTTTAAATACTCCCGCGCGGATCGGGCGAAATCCTTCTTCAAGAGATTCTCGTGAAACCACTCCGCCGCCTCGGAGTGGAGCTGGAGAAGAGTGCGCCGGGCTTCATGCTGGCGATCCTCATCTCCCCCGGGGCGGCTTTCCTCCACCACGGTAATGCCCACGCGCGCCCCCAGCTTGCGCACGGCCGCCGGAAAATCGACGTGCTCGTAATCCATGACGAAGCGAAAGACCGTCCCGCCCACGCCACAGCCAAAGCAATGAAAAGTCTGGCGTTGCGGATTGACGTGAAAGGAAGGGGTTTTTTCCTGGTGGAACGGGCAGAGGGCCTTGAAATTTCCGCCGGCGCGCCGCAACGGGAAATAGGAGCCGATCACCTCGACGATGTCGTTGGCCGCCGCGATCTGCTCGATGGTTTGTGTTGGAATGGATCCCACGGGATGGATTTTTCGCTCGTTCCTACTGCTTAGCGATGCGAAACTTACGCAACCACGAGAGGCTTCCAACCATGAGACGAATATTGTTCGTGTGCGCTTTTATTTTTTTGGGAGGGCCCAGCGGGGGCCTGGTCGCACGGGAGATCGTGCACAAAGGGGACATCGTGGTCGTACCCCTCAGCGGTGAAATATCGAGATCGCTCGCCACCTTCATCCGGCGCGCCGAAAAAGAGGCGGAGAAGAACGGCGCCTCCGCCATCATTTTTGAGATGAACACCTATGGCGGCCGACTGGACTCGGCGGAAGAGATCACGAACGTGCTGAACCGGGCCACCCTTCCGACCTACACTTTTATCAACACGAACGCGGGCTCGGCCGGTTCGATTCTGGCACTGGCTACTCGCTTCATCTACATGGCCCCAGTGAGCGCCATCGGCGCGGCCGCTCCAGTCCTGGCCACCGGGGAAGATCTACCGCCAACGGAACGGGACAAAACCATCTCCTACTGGTCCGCCTTGATTCGAAGCTCGGCTACTCGCAATGGCCATAACCCCGACATCGGCGAAGCTTTCATGAACAAGGAGAAGGAAGTGAAAATCGGCGATCGCATGGTGCATGCGAAGGGAACCCTCCTCACCCTCAACGCCCAGGAAGCGGTGGAGCAAATCAACGGAAAGCCGCTCCTCGCGGCCGGGATTGCCGATTCCATCAAGGAATTGACGCGGAAGGCCGGGTTGACTGGAAACGTCGTGTCGCTCGGCCCGACCGGGTTTGAGCAGTTGGCTTTCTGGATCACGACGCTGGCACCTCTCTTGTTGTTAGGCGGCATCCTCGGTCTCTACCTTGAATTCAAGATTCCGGGGGCGAGCCTGCCCGGAATCATGGCGGCCATCTGCTTCGCGCTTTTCTTTCTGGGCCATTACCTGGCCGGGTTAGCGGGCTGGGAAGTGGTGGCGCTGTTTATCCTCGGCCTGATCCTGGTCCTGATCGAAATCCTGTTCTTCGCGCACTCCACCATTGTGGTGGGTGTAGTCGGCATCTTTCTCATGCTCGGGTCGCTTCTCTGGGCCATGATCGATCGCTATCCCGGGGAGAATTTCCTGCCCACCACCCGAATGTTGATGGGTCCGCTCGTGAACCTGCTCATCGCGATCATTGCTTCGGGAATCGCGATGGCGCTGCTCGCCCGCTATCTGCCGCGAACGAGCATTTACCGGCGCTTTGCCCTGATGACGTCCAATCCATCGGGTCCATCGCTGGCGATCGACCAGCGCGAGTTCACCCATAGGCTGCGGCTCTCTCCCGGCATGCAAGGCACGGCGGTGTCGATGCTGCGTCCGAGTGGCAAGGCCAGCTTTAACGACCACACGATGGACGTGGTGACAGAGGGCGATTTCATTCCTTCAGGCACGCAGATCACCGTGGTGCAGGCGGACGGAATGCGGGTGGTGGTGAAACGGGCCTGAGCATGCTGGCGAGGCGTTAACCGCCGGCCACGACGCGAATAAATTCGATTTGATCACCCTCGGCCAATGTCTTCCCGGGCCATTCATACCGGTGGAGAGCGAGGCCGTTGTGTTCGATCAAGATGGCTGGGGCCGGCAGATTAAAAACCTGAACGAGTTCCTCCACCGTCCGGGCCGCGCGCGCATCCGAGGGCTTGCCGTTGAGCAAAATATTCATACCGGCGCCAGCGCCTGGTCCCAATCTTTCCAGACCGGATCAAACCCGTGCTGCTGCAAAAACGATGCGACTTCGGCGGGAGAGCGTTCATCGCTGATCTCAAACTGCCCGGTGGCGAGATGATCCTGGCCCTCCGCAAACTCGGGAGCGACGATGCGTCCCCGGACGGTGTGGTGCAGGCTCTGGCTTCCCTGGTGGGTGTAGCCGCCCGGTTCCGTATGACTGCCGGCACTCATCATGGTCACGCCAAGCGGCACGAGGGCGTCGCGCAAAGAAGCGCGCTCACGTGTGCTCAAGACAATATGGATCTGCGGGAAACTGACGCGAAAGGCGCAGACGAGCTGGGCCAGCTCCCGATCGCTTAGGGCAAAGCGCGGATGAAATCCGCCGGCGGCGGGTCGAAGGCGCGGCAGGCTGATACTGATCTGCGCCTGCCAGCAGTGCTTCAGCAAGTATTCAGCGTGCGCCGCCAAAGCCAGCGCATCCTGTCGCCATGGGGCCAGTCCAAATAAAGCTCCAATACCAAGCCGGCGGAACCCGGCCTGGTATCCGCGCTCCGCGCAATCCAGCCGCCAGTTAAAATCGCGTTTCGGCCCGGCCGTGTGCAAATCCTGGTAAAGACTGCGGTCATAGGTTTCCTGATAAACGACCAGGGCCTCCGCCCCGGCCTGGACAACGGGCCCATAATCTTCGACGGACATCGGCCCCACCTCGATGGCGATGGACGAAAAACTGGGCGCGAGCGCGCGCACGCAATCGGCCAGGTAGTTTTGATTGACGAATTTCGGATGTTCCCCGGCGACGAGCAGGACATGGCGAAAGCCGGCGCCGGCCAGATGACGTGCCTCGGCGACGACTTCGTTCAGGCTCAACGTCACGCGCAAGATCGGGTTATCGCGGGAGAAGCCGCAATACTGGCAATTATTGATGCATTCGTTGGAAAGGTAGAGAGGAGCGAACAGGCGCATGGTGCGCCCGAAGTTGCGGGAGGTGAGCGCGCGGGAATTCTGGGCGAGCGCTTCGAATTCGGCGTCGGACTTCGGGAGAAGGAGACGGGCGAACCGTGCCAGGACGGGGGATCCAGCGAGAGGCAAAGCGTCGAGGACTTGAGCGAAAGACATCGGGGAGAAGCTTCTTTAGCAACGGCATATTAGCAACCGCAATAATAGCGAGTGGGGCGCGGGTGAGACGCCATGTTCAGAAAAGCAAACGGCGGCATTCGCTGAACGAATGCCGCCGTTAAAAGAACGAATCTGTGGATTTAGTAAGAGAGAGTCACACCGGCGCGGGCCATGCCAAAGTTATTATCCGGGGCGCTCAACATATTCCAAGCAAAATCGGTCATGATGCCGACATGGCGGGTAAGGCGGACTTCAAGACCTGCACCGACCTGACCAGTAGCCTCGACATGCTTGTTCCCGATGCGTTGATCAGAACGAAATTCCGGCTCACGGCCACTCCGAGGATTTAATTCGTTAAAAAAGCGAACCGTGTGGGACCCCCCGCCAGCGGCGCCGAAACCACCCCAGACATAGGGTGCGAAACGGGAGCAACCGATAGGATAGCGCAACGTAAACGTGCCGAGACCGACACCGGCAGAATTGAAATCGGCGTCGACAATGAATCCTTCGGCACCAATAGCCATGTATTTATTGAAGAAGTATTTCACGTCCAAGCCGGCGCCCAGAGCATTGTCCTTGTTGAGGAAGCGATCACGGCGGGCTGCGCCGATGTCGAAATGCTCTGTCCCGGTCTGATCCAGTCCACCATCGAAACTGCCGGTGCGGAAATTGTCGAGCAGGCCGGGGTTCCCTGAGAATGCAAACGTGCCCCAAAAGCTAAAGTCCCACTCGTGGGGGCGATACCACTCGCAGGGTGCGGGAGCTTGTTGGATGACTTCTTTGTCTTTGCCGGCGTAAGGCTCCGTGCCGGCGTAAGACAGTGCGCAGGCGGCGCACATGATCGTAAAGGTTAAGGTGAATCTCTTCATGAGGGGGTTTTCTACATGGGTGTCGAAAGAGCGTCAACCATTTATTTTCCAGAAAAAATCAAGGGGAGCGACGCCCGGTGGGAAATGGGACCCACTCCGGAGTATTCTTATTTTGATGACATAAAATGTAGAGCCGCAGAGTGCCTCGAAAAAAAGGGGGGTTAGCGGCGGCCCCAATCGGCCTTCTTTTGGCCAACATAAAAAACGCCGGTAGGCCATGAGCGCTCCCGGCGTTTGAGATTTTTTGGCTCGCTCAGAACGCGAAAGTGAGCCCGCTCCGGACCATGCCGAAATTGTTTTTCGGACCGTCTACCACATTCCAGCTGAAGTCATTCGTCCAACCGATGTGACGGGTGATTCGTACTTCGATACCGCCGCCGAACTGGCCCATCGCTTGGCCCTCACCCTCGGTGTGATTGGTGGTAAAGGTCGGGATCCGGGCATTATCCGAGACGATTTGATCGCGCTGCCCGCCGCCGAAAATAGAGCCGCCGCCCGCCCAGGCATAAGGCGCAAACCGGCTGCAACCAATCGGGAATCGCAGGGTGAACGTGCCAAGGACGGCACCGATTGCGCGACTGTCGTTATCCTTACTGAAAAACGTGCCGTTCGGCTGACCCGTACCGTTGAAACCGAATTGGGTGCGCTTGGCATCCAAAGCAAAACCCTCCACGCCGAAGCCGAAGTATTTATGCCAGAAATACTTCACATCGCCGCCACCGCCCCAGGCGTGGTCCGTCTCCAGATAGCGGTCCCCCAGATAGCGACCGGCGAAGAAATCAAGCGCTCCCGCCCGCGCTTCATCGGTCCCGGTAAAGGAATAGGTCCCCCACAGGTTCACGTTCCATTCGTTATCCCGGTACCAGCATTCCTGTGGCTGGACCGCGGTAGACTGCTTCATTTCCTTGCCAGAATACTCGGTCCCGGCCAGGGCTACGGAGCAAAGCGAGCGCTATCAGACTCAGATTCAGTGGCTTCATTCTATTTCCCTCGGCTAGTTGACCCGCTTGACCCATATCAAGCTTTACACTTAAGAACGAAACTCAGACGAGTTTCGGATGTCGGCCAAGGAGCACGACCTGTGCCTCTTGACCAGGCATCACCCCCCTCCCGGTGGGGGTCTCTCAGGGCTTCAACTCCGCCCCGCTCGTGGCATCCGTGACGATGAATTTCTCGTGATGAAAGGTCGGGTCACCACGGAAGAGGAGGCGGCCGGCATAGCGTCGCTCGAGCTCGACTAGCAGCTCTTCGTCCTCTTCTTTGAGGCGCTTCAGAACATCCGGATTCAAAATGACCCGGATTTCGTGGACCGTGTCCTGATATTTGCGCATGACCGTATTAAGAATGCGATGCAGCTCCACGCTCGTCGTCATGGAGGTTTTGACGATCCCGCGGCCGCTGCAATAGGGACAGTTCTCGTAGATCGTGTCACTCAGACTCTCCTGCGCGCGCTGCCGCGTCATTTCCATCAATCCCAGCGGCGAAATCGGCAGAACATGCGTCTTGGCCTTGTCCCGCTTCAACCGGTCTTTCATCAACGCGTAGACCATTTGCTGATCCTTGCGGCTCTTCATGTCGATGAAGTCGCCGATGATTAATCCACCGACGTTGCGCAGGCGCAGTTGGCGGGCGATTTCATCGGCCGCCTCGAGGTTGGTTTGCAGGATGGTCTTCTCCACGTCGCGACCGCCCTTATTCCGGCCGGTGTTCACGTCAATGGCGACAAGCGCTTCCGTCTCATCAATCACGATGTAGCCACCGCAGCGCAGCCAGACCTGGCGATGGAAGGCGTCATCGATCTGTTTTTGCACGCCGAGCGCCTCGAAGACCGGAGTGACGCCATCGTACATGCGGATGCGATTGCGGCCGCGGCTCGAAATTTTGCCCACCATCTCGATCATGCGATCGGTCGCCACGCGATCGTCGCAAATGACCTCGTCGATTTCTTCGGTCAGGAAATCGCGCACGGTTCGCTCGACCAGGTCGGGCTCCTCGAAAACGCGGGAGGGGACTCGATCATTCTTGATGCGGTCCTCCACGGCCGTCCATTGATCGAGCAAAAAACGCAGGTCGCGCACAAAATAACGGGCGCGCTGGCCCTCGCCTACCGTGCGAATAATCACACCGATTCCCTCCGGGATTTCCAGCTCCCGTAAAATCTTGCGCAAGCGCTCGCGTTCCTTCTGATTCTCGATCTTGCGCGAAATGCCGCTCCGATCGCTGAAGGGCATGAGGACGAGGTAACGGCCGGCAAAGCTCAGATTGGTGGTGACCCGCGGCCCCTTCGTGCCGATGGGCCCCTTCGTTACTTGCACGATCACTTCCGAGCCGACCGGATAAATACTGGGGATATCGCGCGCGGTGATCTTTTTCTTTTGCTTACGGCCGGGCCGGTCGATTTCCTCGATACCGCTATCGAGCGCAGCCGGAATGGCGTCCCAGAAATGGAGGAAGGCGTTTTTCTCGAAGCCGATGTCGACGAACATCGCCTTCAACCCCATCTCGATATTCTTGACCCGGCCTTTGTAGACGCTGCCGACAATGTTGCGCGAGGTGTTACGCTCGACGCTGTATTCCTCGAGGCGGCCATTCTCGAGCAGAGCGACCCGTCGCTCGAGCTTCTCTGCGCTGATGACAATCTTGTTGCCCGTCTGGCGGGTGGTGAGACCTAAAATTTTTCGTACCTTTTCTAACATAAATCTGGATAGTTACCGCGATCGGAAGCGGGCTCGGCAGGACACCGTTGTTCATCGCCTGATGGATCGCTTGTTTATTGTGAAGATCGACGACGCGGAGGCGAAGCCGGCGCGGGCGCCGGTCGCTTCCCAAACAGCCTTTCAAAAAAGTTGGGTTGCCGCAGCGGTGGCGCAGCTGGTTGCGCGCGAGGAGCACGCGTTTTTTTGGCGACCCGCCCCTGGTCGTCCGCCTCGGGTTCCACGTCGGGGGCCGATCCCCCAGACGCCATTTGCGCGTCCGCATTGGAGGAGTCATCCGCATTCTCCTCATCTGCTCCGGCCACGTTCGGGCCGGAATCGTGGTAATTGACCTCGTGGATCATCTGGAAGGGATTTTGTTTATGGGCGGGAGCCAGCCAGGCGACCGGCAGGTCGAACCGGCCGTCCTCGAGCGCGAGGGCGCGCTCCATGATCCGATCGGCGATGGGACAGGCCACGCTGCCCCCGTGCTCGCCGCCCTGCACCATCACGGCCACCACATACCGGGGATTATCGAAAGGGGCATAACAGGCGAACCAGGCAATCGTATCCTTGTGTCCGCGGTCTGTGGCTTGCGCCGTGCCGGTTTTCCCGGCCACCACCACGTTTTTGAGCCGGGCGCGGGCGCCCGTTCCGCCGTCTTCGTTCACCACTTTCCAAAGTCCTTTGCGCACGATGTCGATCTGATCGCGGGTGAATTCACGGCG
>JBBRDU010000029.1:0-31584 GCA_038203615.1 Chthoniobacterales bacterium | reverse complement strand
TACGAGAGGACCGAGTCTGACGAACCGCTGGTGTTCCAGTTGTCGTGTCAACGGCAGTGCTGGGTAGCTATGTTCGGAAAGGATAAGCGCTGAAAGCATCTAAGCGCCAAGCCTATCCCAAGATGAGTTCTCCCTGAAGGGCCGTGGTAGACCACCACGTTGATAGGTTACTGGTGTAAGCGTAGTAATACGTTCAGCTAAGTAATACTAATAACCCGTTTGGCTTGATCATTTACTTTTCCAATACCCTGCTGTTCCGGCGCAAGCCGGGACAGCAGCAATGGGAAATGAATGATCCAAATAAAACAAAGCCTGAAAGGTTGGTTTTCCCAACTCCTGTATGTAGATTTCAGAGAAGCAGCAGTTCTTTGACAGAGTAAATAGTGATCAGTGACTGGTGAATGGATTTACCTCTCTTCACAATTCACCTATCACCATTCCCAGCCCCGAAAGCATTCGGGGCCGCCAGACCCGAGGAGCGCAATGCGCTTCTCGGGTCTGGTGATCATAGCGCAGTGGCACCACCCGTTCCCATTCCGAACACGGAAGTGAAACGCTGCAGCCCCGATGGTAGTGCGACGAAAGGTTGTGCGAGAGTAGGACGTCGCCAGAACAAAACGGCCGCTGCCCAAAGCAGCGGCCGTTTTGCTTTTTGGGAGGGACGCCGCGCGGCGCCGTCCGGAGCGAGTTGGTAAATGTGCGGAGCGGACGCCGCCGCGCGGCGTCTCTACCGTAAAAGCTGCAACTCTCCGACCGGCAGGCGGAGCGCCCGCCCTACAACGCCATGCGAATCGTCCTTGTAGCGGTCGCCCTCTGAACGATGTCAGGAGAGATTGTCATACGCGAATCGCGCTTCGCAGCCGCCTTCGCACCCTACGGCACGCCAAGCAGCGGAGCGGCTACACGCACTGGGCCTGGCGCATCTCTGCGATATGCAGCCGTTGTAGGGCAAGCGCACCGCTTGGATAAAGACGTTTTCGCCCGTCTAATTTGCAGTAGGTTTGGCCATGCTAACGAGTCAGAAGGTTATCGACGCCATCAATGAACAGATCGGTTACGAGTTCAGCGCTTCCATGCAATACTACGCCATTGCCGCCCATTTCGCGGCCGAAGCCCTCCCCCAGCTCTCCCAGCACTTTTTCAAGCAGGCCGAGGAAGAGAAGGATCACGCTCTCCGTTTCCTCAAATACGTGGTCGATGCCGGCGGTCATGTTTCCATCCCGTCTATCGAAGCGCCCAAAGCCCGCTTCAAAACTCCCGAGAAAGCCGTCCAGCTGTCCTACGATCAGGAAGTGAAGGTCACGCACCAGATTAATGCCCTGGTCGAATTGGCCCGATCCGAGAACGACTACATCACCATTAACTTTCTCCAGTGGTTCCTGACTGAACAGCTCGAGGAAGTGTCGTCGATGGATAACCTCCTCAAGATCGTGCAGCGGGCCGGCGACAATCTGCTCCAGGCCGACGAGTACCTGGCCCGAGTCGGCGTCCGGCCCATTCCCTCCCCCAGATCCGAATTGGGCGCCTCGCACAAAGGTCACCAAGGACACAACGGCTGACCACGACATTCATGGATCGGGACGGCGCGCTGCGCCGCCCACTCCGCGCGCTCGAACTAGGCAATCCACTCCCTATTTGCCCGAATTCCACGGCTCGACTGAGTCTCGCCCCACCGGCTAACCCCCTGTCATTCCGACCGGAGTGGAGGAATCTCTCACTCTTCGCTGATCGCTCTCCGCCCCCTCCCTAGCTCTCCGTATTTAATTAGGCCGCTAAAATCCTTGAATAGAACACCTTCGCGGCGGTCTAATCCCACACATGAAGACAACATCAGCAGTCAGTTTGTTGGCCGCAGCGTGCCTGGCGCTCAGTAGCACGGCATTCGCAGCGGGAGCGAAAACCTATCAGGTCACGGGGCCTGTCCTCGAAGTGAACGACTCAATGATCGCAGTGCAGAAGGGCAAAGATCGTTGGGAAATGAACCGGGATTCGAGCACCAAAGTCACCGGCGACCTCAAAGTCGGCGAAAAAGTAACCGTTACCTACACCATGACGGCGACCGAAGCCGAGGTGAAGGCAGGCAAGGCCGCCAAAGGCGCGAAGGAAACCAAACCCGAACTCAAGGCCGCTGCCAGCCCAGCCGCTTCGCCCAAGAAATAAGGACGTAAATGGAATGGCCGGGCCCGAATAAAACGGCCCAGCCATTCCCATTCTTGGTAGGGACGCCGCGCTGCGGCGTCCGCTCCGCGAGTCCAGTCACACTCTGGGACGTCGCCCTTCAAATCCTTAAGCCCTACTCTTTCACTTTCGCGTGCGCCGGCCTCGGGCAGGGCTGTGAGACGCCAGCAGGTTTATGAGAAGGAAAGTGTAGGATCGAAAGTTGATCACGCTTTGTCGCATGCCTTAGATCGCGTTCATGGACGGATGCGATTGTGGCAAAGTCGACCGCGTTGTCCAGCCGGGCCAGCCGATTGGAGGGACATGTTCGTCACGTCCCTAAATCTTGGACGACCCAAGGTCGTCCCTCCCCATCACGCCGCGCTTGGGGCCGTTCGCCGCCAGCCTCCCAGGATGGCCCCGCTCAGGCAAAACGCGACGAACAACCATCCCATGTCGATCAGCACGAGCGGCCACTGATTTGTTTCAAATGCGGAAAAAACGGCAATGGTGGCATGCGGGAGAAAGGCGAAGGCCAGCCAGCAGACCAGCGCAATTTTTAATCCCGCGGTGGCGCTCGTGGCGTTGAACTTCGTGATCAGCCAGGCCAGCGCGTAATTCGCCGCCACTGCGGCGACGATCCCGAGCAGATAAGCCTTCGCATCATGCGTGTTCTCGATGTCCGTCATGGTCCGCGCATGGTAATTCAGCCAGACGTTGCCGAAAATTTTGTACCAACCAAAGGCCAAAACCTGGTGAATCACGACAAGCAGCCAGACGGCCGGGTGGTGGATGCGACTGTTCATGGCCTCATCATCCGTAAACGCTTGTAGTTTAGGCAAGACGAAAGCAGAATTCGCGAGCGTGCTCCCGATCGTCCTCTTGTTTCTGGCCGGACTCACGGCGTTTGGTTTCCTCACCGTCGTCTGGCGCCGTCGGCAGATGCCGCCCCTGCTCCGCGCCATTCTGATCATCGTCGCCATGGCCATCGTGGTTTTCGTGGGCTGGACGCTCGCCGCAACCTTTCGATCCTGAACGGCCTCCCGGGCCCATGAGCATCGGCAACCTCTACCTCGCCCTGGCGGCGGCCCTGCTTTTCGGCGCGTGCCTTTTTGCGGCCAAGAAAGCGTTTCCGCGCCTGAGTGCCAAACAAGTCGGGGTCATCGCCCTGATCGCGCTCCTGATGGTAGGCGTGATCTGGACGCTTCTCTCCGTGGCCGTGAAGCGACGGGACGACGCGCCGCTCCTCCCTACGACTCAGCCGACGCCGCTACTTCAACCAGGTCCGGACTAGCCACCGCCACGTCCACCGGGGCGGGATCGATCGCCAGGATCAGCAATCGCTGGCCCCCGGCTTCCGTTCCGATGGAAACATTTTCGCCCACTTTGTGGCTGAGCAAGGCCTGCCCGATGGCCGCTTGGTAAGAAATGATATTGCGCTCGGGATCGCCGTCCCACGCTCCCAGGATGGTATAGGTTTCTTCTTTGCCGGATGCTTCATCGCGCATTTTCACAATCGTGCCGATGGAAACACGCGATGTGTCGACATTTTCAAAGGAGGTGCCACGTGCGCGATGCAACATGGATTCCAGCTCCGTCTTTCGGCGCATCAACACGGCCTGCATTTGCTTGGCCGCCTTGAACTCGAAATTCTCGCGCATATCCCCATAGGACCGCGCCACTCCAATCTCCTTGGTGTTCTCGGGAATCTTCTTGGTTACGACATCCTCGTATTCGGCCCGGCGCTTCTCCAGGCTGCTCCAGGAAACAACCAGCGGCGCGCTCACTTCGTCCGTCTGGCCTCCCGTGATCATGCTCTCGAGCTCGGGATAAATTTTCACCAGGCGCGCCAGCAACGAGCGCTTGGTCAACTCGTCCACCACGGGGGTCAGCATCAACCGCCGCATCGCGTCCCGCGCCACGCTCACGTCCGACTTGGCAAACATGTCCGCCATCAGTTCGCGGTCTTCGACCAACAGATCGCGCAAACGGCTCCCGCGCGTCGTCTCCCGGTGTTGATCGCGCTCCACCGCAGACAGCGTGGCGGCCAGTAATTCCGGATTGATCAGGTCTTCCCATTCGCCGTCCCGCCCTTTAATCAGCCAGATCAACATCTCGCTCGTGGCGGAATGTTCACGGATGCTCCGATCGACGGCGTCGTGCAATTCGCCTTGCTGGCCAGCTTCCGCGAAAACTTTCGCGATTTGCCCGACCATGCGGGACTGATTGCCCTGCATCAGGCGCAAAGCCAGTTGGGTCCAACGTGGCCCGAGGGTGGCGGGCAACGCTTGCAGGACGCGCTTTTCCTTGGCCGAAGGCATCTTGGGCAGAATCGCGAGAAGCCGCGGCTCCTCATCCGTGATCAACTTGGAAAGCGTCAGGCCCACGATGGTGGTGTGCAGTTGCGGCACCCTCCCGAGCAGATCGTCCCGCCCCAGAATCAGCTCGAAGGAAAGAGCGGGGTGTAGTTTCTGGTTTCGCATGGCCGTCTGTTCGATCGCGACCACGACGGGTTGCAACTGCTTGACCGGGTCTTTGAATTGATCGTGAAACTTTATGATTTGATCGAGCGAGGCCGCCTGGTCCTTGGGCTGGCGCGCCTGATTAAAAACGGTGAGCAACTCATCCCCGTAGGAAACCGGACTGGTGCGAAGTTGCACGGGCTCGTTCTTCTTGGCTGGAATGGAAAAATGCCCTTCTTTTTTGAGGGCCTTCTTGGTCGATTCCCACCAGCGTTTCCAGGCCGCTTCGTCAAAAATATCGCCGACCATCCACTCGCTGATCTGCTGCACGGTGGCCTCCCCGGCCAGGCTTTCCAGGATGTTCCGCACGAGCGCGGCCGGATCTTCTTTCGCCAGCTTCTTAATGGAAGCCAGATCGACCGCCTTGCGCGCCAGAAAATGTTCTGGGGCGATGACGGTCAGCGTGTCAGCTGCGTATTGCAGCTGCATGGGATGCCCCTTCTTTCCCGGAAAATCGATCGCAATCTGATTCAGGAGCAGATTCCACTCGGAAATGCGGCCGAAACCCCAGCTCTTGTGCAAGCAATACGTGGTCGGCTTGAGTCGATCCAGTTTTTCGGCGGCTTTGGACGTTAATTTTCCTGATTCGACCAGTTTTTCCAGTTCGGCATCCATTGCGAACGAACAAACTACGTCGAACAGTCATCCGCGCGAGAGAAAAGTCTGGCCCGGGGGGCGTTTGCCATTGCGGTAGAGGCCGCACCATGAAACGGTAGCGCCCCGTGGGAACGAGCATTTGGTTTTGGATCCTCTTCCACATCGGCGTGTTCGCGGCGCTGATCGTGGATCTGGCTCAGTTCAAACGCCGGGACCGCGAATTAAGCATCCGGGCGGCCGCCCGGCGTAGCGCCATTTGGATTGTCCTTTCGCTCATGTTCAACGTGGTCGTTTGGAAGCTGCGCGGCCCGGAAAAAGGACTCGAATTCCTCACCGGCTATCTCATCGAGTACTCGTTGAGCGTCGACAACATCTTCGTTTTTGTGCTCATTTTCTCCTACTTCCGGGTTCCGCCCCGGGCTCAGCATCGCGCCCTGGTCTGGGGGATCCTCGGAGCGCTGGTCATGCGCGGCGTCATGATCTGGCTCGGCGTGGCCCTGGTCGAACGTTTCGACTTTATCCTCTACGTCTTTGGCGCCTTCCTCCTGGTGAGCGCGTGGCGCATGTTTTTCGGCAAGCAGAATCAACAGGATTTCGGCAATACCCTGGTCATGCGCTTCTGCCGCAAGATTTTCCCCGTGAGCAAAGATTTCGAAGACGAAGATTTCACGACCACCGTCAATGGCCGGTGGATGCTGACGCCGCTCGCCCTTGTCCTCATCGTGATCGACGTGATGGACCTCCTCTTTGCGGTCGATTCGATCCCGGCCGTCTTCGCCATCACCCGGGACACGTTCATCATTTATACCTCGAACATCTGCGCCATCCTGGGGTTGCGCTCGCTCTATTTCCTCCTGGCCAAGTTGATCGACCGCTTCATCTATCTCCGGACGGGCCTGGCTATCCTGCTCGCCTTCGTCGGCGCTAAAATGATCATCGCGGACCATTTCCCCGTGCCAAACTGGTTCTCGCTCGTCATCATTTTGACGGTCCTGGGCGTCACCATGAGCGCTTCCCTCATCGCCACGCAGAACCGGGCCGCCGCCGTCGCCCGAAAATGAAGTATTGCCTTTCGGCCTCTGATTATTTAATGGATTAAACCGGCCATGAAAAAGCTCATCCTGCTCGTTCTCCTGCTCGGCCTTGCCCGTTTCGCCTGCGCGGATATTCAGGATCCGCCTTCCAATGACTACGGTCCGACTCGCAAACTGGGCCGCGGCATTTCTAATTTCTTCCTCGCGCCGGCCGAGATCACCGTCACGATCGCCACCATTAACAAGCAGGAAGGCAACTCGTCTGCCGCCGGATACGGCATCGTGCGCGCGCTGGGACGGACCGCCATGCGTCATGGCGCCGGGTTGTTCGAGATTCTGACCTGGCCATTCCCCGTCTGGCGGGCCAGTTATTATCCAATTTTACCGAGCGATATTCCCTGGATTCATGCCGGCTACGCGGAATTCCCGCCCGAGCTCGGTTACGAATCGAAGTACGATTACGTGCGGGATTATTAATTCCGCTTATTCCCGGGTTTCATCCACGCTGGGCCAAGCGTGACCTTCGGTGTGAACCAATCAGGTTGCGGGTCCCCTAACTACTCCCTGGGGCCGGCGCAGCTCACGCGGAGAAACTGAGCTCCTCGGATTTTGACGCATCCGCGGTTGACGCATGGCAGCGCTAATGTCGAGATACCGGGATTCGCATGGGGGGTCGCGTCATGAATTTGCGACGTTTTTCAACACTGCCGGTCGTCGGCGGTTTAGCGCTGACCTACTTCGTGGTCGCGAAATTGAGTTTTGGCCTCGCCTTCGTCCACGCCAGCGCTTCCTCCGTTTGGCCCGCCACCGGCCTCGCCCTGGCTGCGCTGCTTCTCTTCGGTTACCGCGTTTGGCCGGGCATTTTCCTGGAGGCCTTCCTGGTCAACGCCGTTACGGCCGGGAATCTGGCCAGCAGTTTCGGCGTGGCCACCGGAAACACACTCGAAGCCCTCTGCGGAGCATGGCTCGTTCACCGGCTGGCCAGCGGGACGCGCGCTTTCGATCGTGCCCAGGATGTTTTCAAATTCGCGCTCAGCGTTCTTCTCAGCACGCTCATCAGCCCAAGCATCGGTTTGACCAGCCTGGCCCTGGCTGAATTCGCCAGCTGGGAAAACTACGGCTCGGTCTGGGCCACGTGGTGGATGGCGGACGCCATCGGCGCGCTCGTCGTTACCCCTCTCCTCCTGCTCTGGTGCGAGGGTCCGCGCTGGTCATTTCATTGGAAACGGGACTGCGAACAAGCGCTGCTCCTTATCGCGTTGATCGCCGTCGGAGAAATCGTTTTCGGCGGTTGGTTTCCGATCAGTCCAGGCAATTATCCCATTTCTTTCCTGTGCGGACCGGTCGTGGTCTGGGCCGCCTTCCGTTTGTCCCAGCGCGAAACAGCCGCGGGCCTCCTGATCCTCTCTGGCATCGCCGTCTAGGGCACCCTCCATGGGGCCAGGCCTTTCGTCATGAAGACGGCTGGCCAGTCCCTGCTCATTATGAATACTTCCACGGCAGTCCTAACCGTGACCGCCCTGGCTCTCGCGGCCGCCATGGCGGAGCGGCGACGGGCCGAAGCCGCCATCGAGCAACAAAAAGCCACGGTCGAAGCGGCCAACCGGACCAAGGACACTTTCCTCGCCATGCTTTCGCACGAACTGCGCACACCTTTGACGCCCGTCCTGGCCGCGGTGGACGCGCTCGAGGCCGAGCCCGCCAATTCGGAAGAGGCTCCCGCGTCCCTCGCCATGATTCGCCGCAACGTCGAGTTGGAGAGTCAACTGATCGACGATTTGCTCGATCTTACGCGTATCGCCAAAGACAAATTGCAGCTCCATTTCGTGGAAATGGACGCCCACGAGGCGATCGCCAATGTGGCCGAGATTTGCACCACAGAGGCGCGCGCCCGCAACATCCAGGTCCACCTCAATCTTCGTGCGGGCGCTCATTTCATCACGGGCGACGCCGCCAAGTTCCAACAGATCATCTGGAACCTGTTGAAAAACGCGATCAAATTCACCGGCAACCAGGGCGAAATCACGGTCGCCACCACCAATTCTTCGCCGCAGAATCTCACCATCACCATCCGCGATAACGGGATCGGAATGATCTTTGCAGCGACGTTTCGGCGGGCTCGGCCTTGGGCTGGCCATCTCCAAATCTTTGGCCCAGGCCCATGGCGGCTCGCTCATCGCGCAAAGCGAAGGGCGCGGCTACGGGTCCAGTTTCACTCTGACCTTGAATACGATCTCTCCGCCGACCTACCGCACGACCGCCCCGGCGCCAACCAACCTGACCGCACGCGCTCTGCGCATCCTGTTAGTCGACGATCACCAGGATACCTGCCTGGCGCTGGAGCGATTGCTCGTGCGGCGGGGGTACCTCGTCGCCGCCACTCATAACATGCGCTCGGCCATGGAAGCGGCGGGTCGAAACCAGTTCGACCTGCTCATCAGCGATATCGCATTGCCCGACGGCACCGGCATCGAGTTGATGGCTTGTCTGCGGGCCATTCCGGGTTGCGCGGAATCGCCATCAGTGGTTTCGGCATGAGCGAAGACATCGAAAAAAGTTTGCACGCCGGCTTCGCCGAACATCTGGTCAAACCGATTAAGCTGGACCGGCTCGAGGCCGCCATCCACCGCGTCATGGGCGACGGCGCCACCTCGACGGCTGCGTCGTAGCACGGCAAGGACTCATTCGTCCTGCACTTTCACTGACGCCTGCACCGAGAAGTGAAGGTGCCGGGTAAAGGGAACGCCACGCGTCGAAGCAAACGCTCAACGTTCAACGTTCAACGCTCAAATAAGAAAGGCGTGGTTGACCGCTTTGTCCTTGGTGACCTTTGTCCGATGTCCTTTCTCCCGTAGCCACGGCGCTCTGCCCCCGTGTCCCCCGCACGAATTTTACTGGCGTCAGCATGCAGGCACGCGATGCTTCGTCTTGCGCAGAGCCGAGCTAAAGATTGAAGACATCGCCTTCGGTGGCAAAGGCGTGGCCCGCGAGAATGGCAAGGCCGTCTTTATCCCTTTTACCATCGACGGCGAAAAGGTGATGGCAGAGATCGTTCGCGAGAAAAAGAAATTTGCCGAAGCCGATGTCCTCGACGTTCTCGAGCCGTCGATCCATCGCGTCACACCGGAATGCCCCTACTTCACCCGGTGCGGGGGATGCCGATACCAGCACATGAATTATGAGCACCAGCTCGCCATCAAATGGCGCCAGGTGCGCGATGTTCTCCAGCGAATCGGGAAGCTGCGCGATATTCCCATGCGCCCCATTGTCCCTTCGCCTCACGCTTACGCTTATCGGAACCGCATCACCGTCCACGTCGAGGAAGGAGTAATCGGTTTCTTTCGACGGGATTCACATCGCCTGATCGACGTGGAGCGTTGCCCCATTGCCATGGACGAGGTCAACCAGGCTCTGGCAGAACTCCGCCGCGCGCGTCCGCGCGAAGGTCACTACAGTTTGCGAGTCGATTCATCCGGCCCGCGCGTCTTCGCCCAGGCCAATGACGCCGTGGCCAGCGCCCTGCGCGACGTCGTCCGGCACAGCCTCGCCCCGGGCCAGCAGTTCCTCATCGATGCCTATTGCGGCGCCGGATTTTTTTCCAAGGCTTTGCTCGACAAATTCGAACGCGTGCTCGGGATTGATTGGGATCGGTTCGCCATTCAGGAGGCGGAAAGAAATGCGACAGAGAAGGAGACTTACATGGCCGGCGATATGGATCGCGTGCTGGCCGATCTCCAGACCGGGGCGCTGGACTCAATCGGCGCCGCTTCCCGCTCTGACACTGATAAAATCGCCCTCATTGCCGATCCTCCGGCCACCGGGTTGAGCGAAGCCACGCGCCACCACATCGTTCAGCTTGCGCCCCAAACTTTTCTCTATATCTCCTGCAACCCCGCGACCCTGGCCCGGGATCTGAACGAAATGCAGCAAAGATTCACCATCGAATCGGTCACGCCGCTCGATATGTTTCCACAAACGGCCGAGATAGAGGTTGCCGTTCATTTACAGGCAAGGTAGTCCCTCGAAATGCCCACGCAGAGGCGGACAATGAATAGTCACATCGCATAGCCATGGCCGATCTTCTGTCTGGAGGAGGCACCGGCGTTCATCGCCCGCGCAATGTCGACTGGAAGCGCGCTGCCGCCCTTCTTTATGGCGATTGGGGAACAAGCAAAGCCTACGTCATTGGACTGGCCTTCGTGGCTGCCGGTTTCTCCTCATTTCCCATCATCCTTGCCGTCTGCGCGCTGACCGGTTTGGTCGGGATTAATTACGCGGTTATCTGCCGCTATTTTCCGGAGGGCGGTGGGGTCTATTCAGCCGCCCGTTCGCAAGGACGATTGCTCGCGGTGCTGGGCGCGCTCCTTCTGGTCGCGGACCTTACCGTCACTGCGGCCTTGAGCGGCTGGTCCGCGCTCAGTTATTTCAGCGTCCCGCTTCTTAAGGAACACATCATCCTTTCGACCATCGCGGTCCTGTTGGTCATGGGCGGCATCAATTTCTTTGGCCCGAAACATAGTGGCAGTCTCGCCATGATTTTGGCCGTGCCCACCGTGATCGTGGTGGTGCTCCTGATCGCCGTCACGGCCCCGCATCTCACCACGCATTATCTCGAGCGACCACACGAAAGCGTGGAAAGACTCTGGGTCCAGTTTGTCGGCGTGATCCTCGCACTGAGCGGTGTTGAAGCGATTGCCAATCTGACAGGCGTCATGAAGCTCGACCCGGGTTCGACCATCGCCGCGCCGAAGGTCGGTCGCGAATCGTCCCGGGCCATCTGGCCCGTCGCCATCGAAGTCGTCCTCGGCACTGCGCTCCTCGGTTGGGCCATGCTCTCGATCAATCCGAATGAAACCGTCCAAATGGCCGACGGCACCCATACCATGCGAGATGCGCTCGCTTTGCGCTATGAAGACACCCTCCGCTTTTTGGGCGAGCATTTCGGCTCCCTCAGTTTCGGGCCGGCCGCCGGACACGCCTTCGGCTGGATCGTCGGTATCGTTTTTTTCCTTCTGCTTTTGAGCGCAGCCAACACCGCCATCGTCGCCATGATCGGTTTGCTCTACATGATGGCGCGCGACCGGGAGATGCCGCCGCATTTTACCAAGCTCAATCGCCACGGCGTGCCTCAGATTCCGCTTCTCATCGCCGTCGGACTACCCGTCGTGGTCATTATCACGACCCACGACTTTACCGCATTGGCTGGCCTCTATGCCATTGGGGTGGTCGGCGCCATTACCGTCAATCTTGGATCGTGCGCCTTCAACTTCGCCCTTCCCGTCAGGATGCATGATCGGATCCTGTTCGGCTTCACTTTCGTTATTCTTTTCTGCGTAGAGCTGACCCTGGCGTGGACCAAGCCGCACGCGCTCTTCTTTGTTCTCTGCGTTCTGGGCATTGGCCTGGCCTTGCGCGCCTGGACCCAAAAGCGCTCCGGCCTAACGACTATGACCGTCAGCCGCCAGGTTGCCGCCATGGTTTCTCCCGATCTTATCGCTACCATGCAACCGCGATTGGGGGAGGGGCAGAAAATCATGGTGGCGGCGCGCGGAATTACCTCGGTCCTAAGCTTCGCCATGGACGAGGCGCAGCTACGAAAGGCCACACTTTACGTGCTCTACGTGAAAGAGATCGCGGTCTACTACACGGCCGCGCGATTAGGCCGTGCCAAATGGCAGGATGACCCGGAGGCACAGGCGATCAGGTCGACCATGATGAAAATCGGGGCAGAACGAGACGTTTCCGTCCTGCCGGTTTACGCGGTGAGCGAGGACGCGGCCGCGACAATCCTCGATCTTTCCGCCACTCTGGGAGTAGACTACCTCATCATCGGCGCGTCCCAGCGCAGCTCACTCTCCAAACTTCTGGGGGGCAGCGTCGTTACCAGCGTGGCGCAGCAGTTACCGGATTCGATTCAGCTCGTCATCTTTGGCTAATTCAACAGTTTCTTAAGTTTTAAGCTCGAAGAAACCGGCGCGGCTTCCCTGCCGCCTTCTGCCATTGAGCGTTGGACGTTGCGCGCTGGGCGTTGGACGTTGAAGCCGCCTACATGACGAAACCGAGAATCCTGATCGCTGATACCATTTCGCTTCGCGGCGTCGAGGAATTGTCGCGCGACGACGCCCTCGATGTCGTCACCCGGACCGGTCTGAGCGAACCCGAGCTCCTAAAGATCATCCCCGGATTCAGCGCCATCGTCGTCCGCAGCGAAACGAAAGTGACCGCAGCGATCCTGCAGGCCGGGAAATCCCTGCGCGCGGTCGGCCGCGCCGGCGTCGGCGTGGATAATGTGGACATCGAGACGGCCACGCGCCGCGGCATTGTTGTGCTGAACGCCCCGGGCGGAAATACCGTCTCCACCGCGGAGCACGCCTTTTCCCTTTTGCTTTCCGTGGCGCGCAAGATTCCCCAGGCCGATGCCAGTGTCCGCACGGGCAGTTGGAATCGAAAGAATTTCCAGGGCGTGGAACTTTACAACAAGACCCTCGGTATTATCGGCATGGGACGGATTGGAACCGAATTGAGCCGTCGCGCCATCGCTTTCGGAATGCGCGTCGTCTCCTTTGACCCCTACCTCTCGGCCGCGCGCGCCCGCAGCCTCCAGGTGGAGTTAATGGAGGAACTGGACGACCTCCTCGCCCATTCCGACTTTATTTCGTTGCACACTCCCCTCACCCCAGAGACACGCCATCTGCTTGATGCCGCTCGCTTGCAGAAAACGCGGGCCGGTGTCCGCATTGTTAACTGTGCCCGCGGCGGGTTGATCGAGGAAACAGCCCTGGTCGCGGCGCTCAAGAGCGGTCACGTCGCCGCCGCCGCTCTCGATGTCTTCGAAGAAGAACCGTTGCCGGCCAACTCTCCGTTGCGCCAGGCGCCAAATCTTGTCCTCACTCCGCACCTCGGTGCTTCTACGGCGGAAGCGCAGGAGAGCGTCGGAATCGAAATCGCCCAATCCGTCCGAGCCGTCCTCCTCGAGGGAACCATCCGCAACGCCATCAACATGCCCAACCTCGATGCCAAAACGCTGGCGGTCGTGGGACCGCATCTGCGCTTCGGAGAGAAACTCGGGCGCTTCTTGTCGCAAATTGCGCCCAAGCGCGTCGAAACTCTGAACGTTAATTACAGCGGCAAAGTCAACGAGGTGGATACGACTGCCATCACCCGCGCCGTTCTCAAAGGATTCCTCCAGACCGCCGGAGGCCAGGAGATCAACGAAGTCAACGCGCCTGCTTTCGCCGAAAGCCTCGGCCTTACCGTCACGGAGACACGGCTCAGCGCCGCCGGCGACTACACCGACATGCTCGAACTTTCCGCCACGGCCGAAGGAAAAGCCGTCTCGGTGGGCGGAGCATTCTTTGGCGCGACCCCGCGCATTATCAGCGTGAACAGCCGCCCGGTCGAGGCGCGCCCGCATGGGGTCGTGCTCGTGCTGGAGAACGCCGATCGCCCGGGTATGGTCGGCCGCATCGGGACGTTGTTAGGCGAACATGGAGTCAACATCGCTACTATGTCGCTCAGCCGAAATCAGGAAGGTGGAACGGCCCTCACCGTCTTAAATCTGGATACCGCACCCACCACCGCCCTGCTCGCCGCCATCGCCGCCAGCGAAGACATCCACTCCGCCCAGGTCATCCAACTGTAGAGACGAAGATGGGATCGGGCTCCAATATCTTCCGAAGCCCATAAAACAACCCGGACGCCTCAGAGCTGCGTCCCTCCCTGCGCGAGGCTAAGGATCGTCACGATCGACGTTGGAGAGGTGCTTGTGCCAAGCACCTGCCTAAACAGGCGTTGGCACAATCGCCTCCATAATCTCCAGCCTGTCACGTCCGCCGCGAGCGCCGGCATGCATTTAGCCCAGATCATCCAACCGAAGCCCGGTAAAACGCGCAGCGGCAAAAATCAAAAGACTCATGGCCGATTTACTCGGCCCGCCCGCACTGATACCGTGCCGGGAATGGAAGTGGCCGATTGGGCAGCACTGAACGACCAGGAACTTCTGGAACGCCGCATCTCTAAGCTCGGCTTGCAACTCGAGGGCACGACGCTCGAACCGCTCGTCCGACAGCTGAATGACGAGCTTTCGGCCCAGGGACTCGCGTTTCAACCGCCCTGTCACATCGGCGATGAATGGTTCGTGCCCATCGGGATCCCGGCGATCTTCGTGCCGTTTTTCCTCGTGCACGACCGGCTCCGGACGCTCGAGCGCACCATGATGCTCGAGGTCGAGGGAGAAACCAAAGAGTGGTTTATGAAGCTGATGCGGCATGAGGCGGCGCACGCCTACAGCTATGCCTACCAGTTGCAGCGCAAAAAAAAATGGCAGCAAACGTTCGGGCGTACTACGCGCGAGGGGACGCCAGATTCTTACCGGCCCCGCCCGTTCAGCCGCAGCTACGTCATGCATCTCGACGACTGGTATGCGCAGAGCCATCCCGATGAAGATTTCGCGGAGACGTTCGCGGTCTGGCTGACCCCGGGGCTCGACTGGCGCAAAAGCTACGCTGGCTGGAATGCCCTCCAAAAACTGGAATATGTCGATGAGCTGATGCGCTCGCTGGCGGGCCAGCCGCCGGTGCATGCCCCGGCCTATCGGGTGGCGGACTACGACTGTCTTAATCTCAAGCTCAAAACTTATTACGCCCGCAAACGGAAGTTCTACGAAGACACCTATCCGGATTTCTACGACGCCGATCTGCGCCAGCTCTTCGCCGCGTCCGCCGGGATCAAAGCGAGTTCCTATTTGCGGCAGCGGCGAAGACGGCTCATGAATTCGGTCTGCCAATGGACGAATGAGAAGAAGTTCCGGGTCAACAAACTCCTGGCCCGGCTGATCGAACGATGCGACCAGCTCGAACTGCACGTCCTGAACGACGATCCTCAGCAGGATTTTCGAGTCGCCTCTTTCATTACCACCCTCGTCATGAATTATCTCTTCACCGGCAAGTTCAAACGCACCAAATAGGATGAAAAAGAAACTCAAAGTCCTGGCGCTTTTCGACGCGATCCGCCCCACCACGATTGATCAGGACCTGAGCAAGGAGATGACAACGCCGGATTGGAAAACCGAGGCGAACGTCCTGGCCGCGCTCAATGCGCTCGGTTACCCGGCCGAGCATCTCGCCATCTTCGATAATCTCGATCTGCTGCGGCAAAAAATAGAATCCTTCGCCCCCGATGTTCTTTTCAATCTGGTCGACCAGTTCAAGAACAACCGCAGCTTCGACCAGAACATTGTTTCGTTTTTCGAAATGCAGGACATCCCCTTCACCGGCTGCGGCTCGACCGGTCTCACTCTTTGCAAGCACAAGGGCATCTCGAAGAAAATCCTGCATTATCATCGCATCCATGTCCCGAATTTCGTCGTTATCCCGCGCGGCCAGCGCATTGCGCGGCCCCGCCAGCTGAAGTTCCCGCTTCTGGTCAAGCCGGTGAAAGAAGAAGCTTCTTACGGCATCTCCCAGGCCTCCTTCGTTGAGACGGACGATCAGTTTCGCGATCGCGCCGCTTTCATCCACGACAAACATGACGCCGACGTCATCGCCGAGGAATACATCGATGGCCGCGAACTCTACGTCGGCGTGATGGGCAATCGGCGCCTCACCGTCTTCCCCATTCGCGAACTGGTCTTTCGGGACGTGCCGCCGAACGAGCCGAAGATCGCGACGTATAGCGCGAAGTGGGACGAAGAATATCGCAAACGGAAAGGCCTGCAGAATCAATTCGCCGAGGGGCTCGATCCCGTGTTGGTCAAACACATCGAGGAGACGTGTAAACACATCTATCGGCTGCTCACGATCGACGGATACGCCCGCATTGACTTGCGCCTGACGGCCGCGAACGAACTTTATTTCATCGAGGCGAACCCGAATCCTATTCTGGCCCAGGATGAGGACTTCGCTCTTTCCGCGGACAAGGCCGGCCTGTCTTATCCGCAACTCATCGACCGGATCATCCGGCAGGGAATGAATACCCTCCGGGATTGATCGGTCATTCGTCGGCTACGGCAAGAAGCGGGTGGCTCATTCCTCCATCCCATGGAAAGAATGGAGGACACTATGGCCGCGACGAATCGAACCGCCATTATCCTCGCCTTCGCCGCCGTTTATCTCATCTGGGGTTCCACCTATCTCGGAATTCTTTTTGCCATCCAATCCATTCCCCCCTTTCTCATGGCCGGTGTCCGTTATTCCACCGCCGGGTTGATCATGTATGGGTTGACCCGGGCCCAGGGAGCAGCGCGGCCCGGCCGCGCCACCTGGAAACCGGCCGCCATCATCGGCGCATGTCTGTTGCTGGGCGGAAACGGCGGTGTCACCATCTCCGAGAAATACATCGATTCCGGCCTCGCCGCCGTCGTGATTGCAACCGTCCCGATCTACATCACTCTGCTCGGTTGGC
Source organism: Chthoniobacterales bacterium (assembly GCA_038203615.1). Classification (GTDB taxonomy): domain Bacteria; phylum Verrucomicrobiota; class Verrucomicrobiia; order Chthoniobacterales; family UBA10450; genus JBBRDU01. Next base: position 14,873 of record JBBRDU010000029.1, on the reverse strand, counting down.
TCACCGGCACGGCGCCCCGACCGAAACCGATTGTCTGGATGGGATTGATCGGCGGTTTCATCGGGGTCGCGCTGTTGTTAGGCCATACCGCTCAGGCAACAGGCGGACGCCGGCCCGGCCTGGGTATCGGAATTCTACTCTGCTCTTCCTTTATCTGGTCGGCCGGCTCGCTCTACTCTCGCACGGTCAAAGGCGCTCCTTCACCCTTCCTGGCCGCGGGCCAGCAAATGATTTGCGGCGGGGCCTTGCTTATCCTCGCCGGATTTATCACCGGCGAACATCGCGGATTCGATCCGCGCCACATCACCTGGCTGTCCCTGGGGGCCTTCATCTATCTCGTCGTGATCGGGGCACTCGTTGGTTTCACCGCCTACATCTGGTTATTGCGCCACTGCGATCCGGCCAAGGTGGCCACCTATGCCTATGTGAACCCCGTCGTGGCCATGATCCTCGGCACGTTCTTCGCCCATGAGACCTTAAGCGGCCGCGCCGTGGCCGGGGCGATTCTCATCATTGGGTCCGTCGCCATGGTCATTACGGCGCAACAGTTGATGGCCAGGACGGTCGCTGCGTTTGCGGAAGTGGAAGAGTTGCGTTAGCGAAAGCCATGGCGCAGCAGCCGAAAAAAGATGCGGTATATGTCGTCCGGCAAAACTGGCGGGCCGAAGTGGAAACAGCGCTGGTCTACCGGGACTTGGCCGAGCGGGAAAAGGATGAGAGGCGCAAAGGCATTCTCATCCGCATGGCGGAAGCGGAGGAGCGACACGCCGCGCGCTGGGAGCAAAAATTGCGCGATATGGGTGAGCCATTACCGCGGCTGCCTGATAATCCCTGGACGCGGTTCAAACGCCGTTTTACGCGCTCGCTCGGGACGGACATCGCCATCCGGCGCATGGAAGCAGCCGAGGAAAAGCACGAACGCGAGTTCAGTGCGCAACGGGACCAAGCTCTGGCTAGCGAGCACGATGTGCAGGAATTTCTGCGCACCAGCGCGCTCGAGGAAAAAGCACATGCCCGCGCGCTCAACGCCATGACGACTCCGCCCACGGTCCAGAGTGTGCTCGACACAATTTTAAAACGCGAACGCTGGCATGGGCGCGGCGGCAGTTGGGTGGCGGACGCAATCTACGGTGTGAACGACGGACTGGGCGCGGTCTTCGGCATCGTTTCCGGCGTGGCCGGCGCCACCAATAATGCGCAGCACGTCGTGCTTATTTCAGGTCTGGCCGGTATGCTCGCCTCCTCCCTCTCCATGGGCGCCGGCGCGTATCTCGCCGTTAAAAGCGAGCGCGAAGTCTACGATGCTGAGATCGCGCGCGAAAAAGCCGAGATCGACGAAAATCCCGAGGAAGAAATTGAAGAAATGGCCCTCTTCTATCAGCTGCAGGGGTTCAGCGTGGAGGAATCACAGAAAATGGCGGAGCGGCTGGCGGAAGATCCCGAGCAAATGGTCCACGCCATGGCCCAGAGCGAACTCGGCCTGTCCGCCCAACACTTCGGCAGCCCCTGGACCTCTTCCTTCTCGGCCGCGCTTTCCACCGCCGTCGGCGCGTTCATCCCGATCATCCCATTTTTCTTCATGAGCGGGCTGTCCGCCGTGGTCGCCGCCTTCGTCATCAGCATCGTGGCTCATTTCGCGGTAGGCGCGATCAAATCGTTGATCACCATCCGATCCTGGTGGGCCTCGGGTTTGGAAATGACCGTCGTCGGGGTGATCGAAGCTGTCGTGACTTATGGCCTCGGCCTGGCCTTCGGCGCCCTCGGATAACCGACGACGACCAGGCTGCTACGCCCCTTAAGCTCCACATTCCATCTCCAACATCCAGAAAAACTCCAAAGCCAAATAATCAAACAACGCGCTCCATCTTGGAGGTCGATGTTTGAAGCTTCACTGGAGCTAGGGCCGCCGCCGTCAGAAGGCGAACAGACCATCGGGACACGGCTGAACAATTCCGCCCGGCTGCTGAAGCGAGCCGGCCACGAAGTCGTTTGTGCGAGCAGCATCACCGAAGCGCAGACCTACGCCATGGTGACGCCCGCCGCCGATCGCATCTGCGCATTCGATATCTTCCTTAGCGATCTCGATCTGCCGGACGGGAGCGGCCGCGATCTCATGCACAACCTGGCCAAATGCCAGCCGATCCATGGCATTGCCGTGAGCGGGCACGGAACCAAGGACGATATTCAAAGCAGCATCGCCGCCGGGTTTTCCTGTCACATCACCAAACCGGTCAATTGGGATGAGCTGAAGGCCGCCATCGACAAAATCTCCGCCGAAATGGGTGCGCTGGCCGAACAGGCGCCGCGGAAATAGTTCGACGTGGCCGTTCTTGTCAGTTCGGCTCAGGGCCCGTTAGGGTCGAGCCGCGCGGCTCTCCGTGCCGCAACCACTGTCCGACAATGTCCGCTTTCGCGATCCAGTCGTCCGCCAGAATCCCCTTCACCACGATGGTCTTGCCGTAGTACTTGCGCAGATGGATCTCGTCGGAGGCAAAATCCCGGGGATTTTTAGAGCGCGATAAGCGCTGGATCTGCTCCGGTTCGCCGAAGGGGCGGAAGCGGTACTCTCCGCTGCGCTTAACGACCTCGCCCGTGAAGTTTTCAAAATGACCCGAGACCGCTGCGGGAGCTCTGGGCTCCCCCAGCGAACAAGCCGAAATTCCAATTCCAACTGCGAAAAAAGCGATCAAGCCAGGACGAACGAACAAGTTCATGCCGCGTTCTACTGGGCCCTGAGAGCGGGGTCAAAGGCAATCTGTGTCGGACGCGGCCTCAGATGTGCAAAAAAAATCGTGGATCATTCAGGCGCATCCATGACAAGATCTCCGGCCCAGCACGTTACAAACCCGATCACAGACCGCTCACGCGATGCTTTTTAACTCCCTCACTTTTGTCGTGTTTTTCACGATCGTGGTCTCCCTTTACTGGAGTATCCGATCCTGGACCACGCGCAAAAATCTGCTCTTCATCGCCAGCTACATTTTCTACGGCGCGTGGAATCCTCCTTTTGCCGCCCTCTTGTTCTCCACCACCGCGATGGACTTTTGGCTGGGAGCTCGGATCGCGCGCACCCAGGGCGCGCGCGCGCGCCGGGTTTGGATGATCGCCAGCGTAGCCATGAACCTGAGCATGCTCGGCTTCTTCAAATACGGAAACTTCCTGCTCGAGAATTTTCAATGGCTGCTCACGCGCATCGGCGTCGTTTATCAACCACCGCATCTCGACATCCTGCTGCCCGTTGGCATCTCTTTTTACACGTTCCATTCCCTTTCCTACACGCTCGATATTTATCGCGGTGTGCTCCAGCCAACCAGGTCACTGCGCGATTTCGTGCTGGCCGTTTCTTTTTTTCCGCAACTCGTGGCCGGTCCCATCGTGCGCGCCGGTGATTTTCTTCCCCAGCTCGTTCATCCGCCCACCCGGCGGAATGGTCGATTTCTCTGGGGGCTGGCTCTCATGACCCTCGGTCTCTTCGAGAAAATCGTGCTCGCGGATACGATGCTGTCCGGTTCGGCTGATCGCATCTTTGGCTACGCCGGGCCGCTCATCGCCCTCGATTCATGGCTCGGCGTGATGGCGTTTGCCGGCCAGATTTTCTTCGATTTCGCCGGCTATTCCACCTGCGCCATCGGGGCCGCTCTTTGTCTCGGCTTTCATCTCAAGGACAACTTCCGATTCCCCTACGCCGCCATCGGTTTTTCCGATTTCTGGCGGCGCTGGCACATTTCGCTGTCCACTTTTCTGCGCGACTACCTTTACATCCCGCTCGGTGGCAATCAGGCTGCGCCCCTGCGCGCCGCGCTCAACCTGGTGATTGTCATGTTCCTGGGCGGTTTGTGGCACGGGGCCGCCTGGACCTTCGTGGTGTGGGGTTTACTGCACGGTTCGTATCTCGTCATCGAGCGCGTCTGCCGTGCCTTCTTCGAACACCAGCCGTGGGCTCAGACCGGCGCCATTCGCCTTCTCACCGGGATCGCCACTTACGGCGCCGTCTGTCTCGCGTGGGTTTTCTTTCGTGCGCCCGATTTCACCATCGCCAGCCGCATGTTAGGCGGCATGTTCGGTGGGCACGCGCACGGGGACGCCATTCTTTCGACCCGCGAGATGCTCCAGGTCGCAATCGTCACCCTCGGGATGATCGGAGCGCACTGGGCCCTGCGTGAAACCAACATCGAAACAGCCGTGACTCGTCTGCCGCGGTGGGTCGTAACCGCGGCCTGGGCGGTCATGGCTTGTGCCATCATCCTGACGCAAGGAAACAGCAATGCCTTTATCTACTTCCAATTTTAAAGGCAAGCTGCGGCTCCCCCGGCTCTTCTTCGCCCGGCCGGACGAGATCGCTCCGCGCGATCACGAGCGGCCGATTCCGCCGCTGCCCTGGCGCGGAATCACCGTGATCGTCCTTCTCGGAGTCATCGCCGCCACCATGGCTTGGGAATTCTATTGCCGCTCCCTCGGTTACGGAATCAGTCTCAATGACAACGAAGATCTCTGGGCAATGGCCCGCCGAAAAGTGAAGCCAGAATCCATCGTGATCATCGGCGATTCGCGGGCCTGGTTTGATCTCGATCTGGACGAGATCCAAAATGGATTGGGCAAACGTCCCGTCCAACTCGCCTTGCCGGGGAGCTGTGGTTACCCCGTCCTGGCCGATCTCGCCCAGGACGAAAATTTTCACGGCACCATTATCTGCGGCATCGTTCCGCGGCTTTTCTTCGCCCCGCCCGGCAGTCCTCCGGTGAATCGGACGGAGAAAGCCGTTCGTCGCTCTCACAACCAGACGTTGGCTCAGCGCGCCAGTGAATACCTGGCCATCCCGCTGGAAGAACACGTCGCTTTTCTCAAACAGGAAGATCTGACGCTCGAGCAGCTCCTCGTTCGCTCGTCCATCCCCGATCGCCCTGGAGCGCTGGTGCCGCCCCGTCTTCCGCCTTATTTCCAGGCGGTCGATCGCGAACGCCGCGCCCGCATGATCGAAGCATGTGCCCGGCCCGGGAAATTACAGAGCTCCATCCAGCAAATCTGGCTCGGACTGTTCACGCCGCCGCCGCCGCCCACTTATATTCCCCGTGATATCTTTGGCGCAAAGATGCAGCAGGCTGTCGCCACCCGGTTCCGCGATATCACCGCGGCCGTCGAGAAACTGCGCGCTCGCGGCGGGAAAATTGTTTTTGTCCGCTTCCCTCACAGCGGAGGATTAAAAGAGCTGGAGGATCGAGAAACTCCTCGCGCGCAAACGTGGGATCCACTCCTGCAAAGCACCAAAGCGCCGGGGATTTATTACACCGATTTTCCGGAACTCTCGACCTTCTCCTGTCCGGAGTGGTCGCATCTTTCCGCAGGCGATTCCGTCGAGTTCACCAAACGGCTCGTCCCGCATCTCCGCGACGCCCTGGAGTTGTAACGAGAAGGCAACCTATTCGACCGTGCTCGGGCCGTAGATAATCACGGGAATCACGACAACCGCAATTGCGGCCAGAACAGTAAGGACAGTGGTCAACACTCTCGCGGAATGCGAGGCAGACCGTCCCGCGAGGCTGATGCTAATGGCCACCAGCAACATCAGGATGGCAATAGCTTCACCCGTCAGAAAACGCAGCAATTTCTGACGTCGCCGCTCCTTCTGGCGGACGGTCCGTGTCTGATCAGCGCATTCCATGGCGTTGGGCCGTGAGATTGCTCAGTAAATTTTTCCGCAGCGAAAGCTACGAGCGCTTGCCATGAAATGATCGCGTGGCGCCATACGGCCGGGGCCGTTCTTCCGAGGCGCGCGCTTCACTTACGGTCACCGCGCGACCGTTCAAGTCCTGCCCGCTCACGGCCGTCATGGCTGCTTCCGCGTCCGCCTTATCGGCCATGGTTACGAAGCCAAACCCGCGCGATTTGCCAGTCGTTTTATCCATCATGAGCGATACTTCGCCGACCTGACCATGTTGCCGGAAAAGGCGCTCCAGATCATTTTGCGTGGTCTCAGCGGAAAGATTTCCGACGTAGAGTTTCATGGTGATGGTTGGAGCAAATGACTGCGAGCTGCAGAGCCGTTCCCGGGAATCGGGTTTCAAGATCGCCAGTGAGATCAACTCAGCGGACAATCTACCACGCAAAGAACCAAACAGGTCGATCCAATCGTCCTTAAAGCTCGACCATAATCCGGGCAACACAAGGTGTTTCGGGAATCCGGCGCCGGGCCGACGCTCTTTCATCATCGAGTTTCGTTAGAAAAAAGCCGTGAGAATTCGAGGTCGAAACCCTATCCAAATCAATCCCGACGCCCGCGCCGCAGAAAAGCCTGCTTAATCACGAGAGTGGAGTATATTGCCCGGTGCCGACATACATTTACGAGACGACGGACGCGACTAAACCTATCCGTCAATTTGAGGTTCACCAAAGCGTCCACGACGATCCCCTGCGCGCGGACCCCGAAACAGGGGAAGCGGCCCGGCGCGTCATCTCGGCCGGCTACAGCATCCTCATCCGCGGCAAATCCATCGGGCCCTGCGTCGGCTCCTGCGGCTAACCGGTTAATTCTCTTCCAGGGAAAGTTGATGGCGTGCCCTTGACACGCTGACTGGGCGCCCCCTTTTTTTTGGGCATGCCTTGGACCGGTTCCCCACCCTGATCCGAAAAATAAAAAATTCAGGAAACACTCTTCCCGACTTATGAACAAAACACGGGAGATCGTTCACCTTTTTTCTCCACTCACCATCAAGAGCGTAACGCTGCGTAATCGCATCGGCGTCTCGCCTATGTGCCAGTACAGTTCCGAGGACGGGCTGCTCAATGACTGGCATCTCGTGCACCTCGGCTCTCGCGCAGTGGGCGGCGCCGGCTTGATCATGGTGGAAGCAACCGGGGTCGAGGCTCGCGGTCGCATCACTTCCGCCGATTCAGGAATTTGGTCGGATAAACACATCGAGCCTGTCGCCCGAATCGCGCGGTTTCTTAAACAACACGGCGCCGTTCCGGGAATTCAACTGGCGCACGCCGGCCGCAAGGCCAGTACCGCTCGTCCCTGGGAAGAAAGTGGACGCTCCCTTTCGGATGCCGAGGGCGGCTGGGAGACGATCGGGCCAAGCCCGCTCGCCTTCGGTCAGGAAATTTCGCGGCCTCCGCGTGAGCTGAGTGTGGAAGATATCGGCGCCGTGCAGGACGCTTTTCGCGCTGCTACGGTGCGCGCCCTGGCAGCCGGCTGCGAATGGCTCGAGCTGCATGCCGCGCACGGTTATCTCCTGCATAACTTTTATTCGCCGCTCACTAATAAGCGCAGCGACAATTACGGCGGCAGTTTCGAAAATCGAATTCGCTTTACGATTGAGACCGCGCGCGCCATGCGAAAAGTGTGGCCCGATAAATATCCCTTCGCCACGCGGCTCTCCTGTACCGACTGGGTGGAAGGCGGCTGGACTTTGCCGGATTCCGTGGAGTTATCCAAACGACTCAAGGCGGAGGGCGTAGATCTAATTGATTGCAGCTCCGGTTTTAACACGCCCGATCCCGGGGCGATCCCGTTCGGCGCAGGTTTTCAAGTGCCGTTTGCGGAATGCATCCGGAACGAGGCGAGCATCCTGACGGCCGCGGTTGGCTACATTACCAATGCAATGCAGGCGGATGGCATTATCCGCAACGGCCGGGCCGACATTGTGCTGCTCGCGCGCGAGATGCTGCGCCATCCCTATTGGGCGCTGGAATCGGCCCGGGATGTGCATCAGAAAAAAGCCATCGCGCCGCCCGTCCAATACGCCCGCGCAACGGACTAGTTCGTCACCATAATCTCGCGCGCAGGTCACGCGTGCATTCGGCGTAGAACCGCCTTTGGGTCAGTAGGTCCGCCGTATGGGGATTATCCAACGCTGCGCGTTGGCTCTGGTTTTTACAGCCGCTTTTTCAGAAACGCGCGGCCTGATGAAGACTTCAGATACCTTTCAACATTCTTCGCCTGCACGTTGTCGGAAAAGGCGATGTAGGTCTTGATACGCCACGGCTTCCATTTCGAGGTGTGCCGAACTTCTCCGCTATTATGACGGACCAATCGCTTGCGCAAATCACGCGTGCAGCCGGTATAGAATCGTCTTGAGTCGGCCTCGCTCTGTAAGACATACCCGTAGGCAGAATTCCCCATATTGGCAGGCCGAGTCGAAGCTCGCTGCCTTGCTGTGGCAAGGCGAAAAGAGGTCCGCCTTCGCCAAGGCTACGGCGCGACAGTCTACGCTCTCCGCGACGCTGCGAGGTCCGCCTTCGCCAAGGCTACGGCGCGACAGTCTACGCTCTCCGCGACGCTGCGAGCGTAGACTGGAGGTATGGGGATTCGAACCCCAGGCCTCGTCATTGCGAACGACGCGCTCTACCAACTGAGCTATACCCCCGCTCTGCGAGGGAAAACTATCGAGGCGGAGCGGGATTCATCAAGCGAAAAGGCAGAGGGTGCCGCCGGGACACGAAAGCGCGTGCGAGCGGCACACCCGGCCGCCAATCGTTCCAGTCGATCGAGTGTCATCCCAGCGTCCCTGCGTATGTTCGTTAGAAGGCAAACACGCAGATCTCCCTCCGCGGCGCGATCGGCTGGCTCGAATCAGGAGCGAAAACTCGGTCGTGACACGTTCAAACTGTACCACTACCGAAAACTCTCGACCCCTTTTGTCGCCGAAACTATCGTGGATGAAACTCACAATGACCCCTTTGCACTCGCTCCAAGGCAAGATCGCCATCGTCACAGGATCCGGAAACGGGATTGGCCGGGCCATTGCCCATGCGCTGGCCGAGGCTGGAGCCAAAATTATTGTGTCGGACGTTTTGCCAAAAGATGGCGAGCGAACCATGAAGGAAATTACGGATCGCGCCGGCCAAGCCATTTTTGTATCCGCCGATGTTTCCCAGGAAAATGAGGTGAGGAACATGGTCGACCTGGCCGCCCGGGCTTTTGGTTCGATCGATATTTTGGTCAACAACGCCGGGGTCGGCGGCAGCCCTGGCCGAATTCACGAAACAGAGCCTAACGACTTTGACAGGGTGATCAGCGTTAATCTCCGTGGCACTTTTCTTTGCACGAAGTTTGTTATCCCGCATTTCTTAAGCAAAGGAAGCGGTTGCATTGTGAACATTGCGTCAACCTACGGTCTTATTGGCGCACCGAAAGCTCCGGCCTACTGCGCCTCGAAAGGCGCCATTATCAATCTGACCCGGCAATTGGCGGTGGATTACGGTCCGGACCACATTCGCGTCAATGCCATTTGCCCCGGCTACATCGATACTGCTCTGGGCCGGCGTCGCTCGACTTTGGGTGAAGAAGAACTGGTTGCCGCACTGGCGCGGCGCGAAAAAGCGGCCGGGATGCAGCCGCTGGGCCGACAAGCGCAACCGAGCGAGGTGGCGAATGTGGCCGTTTTTCTCTGCTCGGACGGCGCCTCTTTCATGACGGGTTCGATCGTGACCGTGGACGGCGGCTGCGTAACCACATTTAATTACGGCGAGGCCAGCAACTGACCGAATCCGTTCAGCGCTAGTGATGGCCGCGCTTGCGCTTGGCTTTCACGGAGACGAAAACTGGCTGGGAAAGAATGCCGTTGGCGACCACTTCCAGCTTGCTCAGGCCCAGTTCCTGGGCGTCGGGAATATCAAACTGGGTGGAGACGCGGTCGTTCGACGCCACCGCCATGCTGCTATGATCACGGGTCCGACTGTAGGACACGTGGTTGGTCGCGAGATTAGTGATCCGCACCAGCGGATAGTTCGTGGCATTCTGGGCTTCGTCCCCGAAGGCGGAGGCTTGTGACATCCCGTTGAATCGGATCCCTTTGATCGTGTATGCCTGGCCCGGACTGACAACCGAGGGGGCGTTGGTAATCACCGGCTCCCAGGCAGAATTGTGCGTGGTATCGGCCGGCGTGTAGATCTCCACATCCCCGGTTCCGTCAGCCTCGAGGATTTGTCCTGTCGGCAGAACCAGCATGGTAACGGAAAAAGAAAAATCGATGGCCGCGTTGGGAATGGTGGGTTCGGCAATCAGGCTGGATCCATCGAATTCAAAAAGGTAGACCGGCGGATCCGAATAATAGCCGTTGTTAGGATTAGCGGGTCCTCCGCTGGCTGCGATCAACACGTGGCCGTTAGGCAAGAGCGCTCCCGGTCCGTCCTGGACGGTCAATTGATGTCCCAACGGGCTCAGGGGAAGGCGAGGACCGGCCGACCATTGCCCGGTAAAGCTGTTGTAGATGGAGGTAAACCCCTGGCTGCCTACGGCAAAAACAGTCCCATCAGGCCTTAAGACCGCCGGGCCCGTTTCAAAGAGCACTGGATCAGTCAGGGTGTTCACCGTGCTGCCCGCACTGACCCACGTACCGGTAGCCGGATCGTACAATTCCGAGTTGGTTGGATTGGCCGGATACAAGGGAATCAAGCCGAAGGCGAAATCGGTGTAGCAATCGAGCGTCAACACCTTGCCATTTGGCAGCAGGGTCAATCCTTCCTCGTCATTCAAGTCCGACTTGCTGCCGGTACCCGTTTCGGTCCAGGTCATGGTTTTCAGATTCAACAAGGCCGCCTGCCGACTCATTTTGTCGTGGAGCATGAAGGTTCCATCGGGCAGGACCACGCTGGCGGCGTCACCAATCGGGTGCGGGGCAAAGACGGCGCGCGGCGGATAGAGATCAACGAAAAAAGCGGGCGGCGCGACCGGCGTCCAGGTATTGGTCACCGGATTATAAATCGCGCCCTGGTTGGTCAGCGTGAAGTTTTGATACACGCCGCTGAATTCGCCCCCTTCGATAATCACCCGGCCATCCGGTAAGACGGCCTGCGCACTGGCTCCCGGGATGTAGGGCATGGACGCCAGTTGCGACCAGGTTCCGTTGACATAACTCCCGTTTACATCGGGCGTAAGCTTGAAGATCTTGCCATCGGCAAAGTATCCCGAATTGTTTTGCACGATCACGCTGCCGTCCGTGAGCAGGAGAGGGTAGGACGCGCCGCCGGGCCCGAGAACGGTATTGGTTGCGGGATCAACGATTGCCGGAACGGGTGGCTGGTGGGTCAGTGGTTGCCAAGTACCCGCTGTCGCCATGAAAGGCACACCTAGTAATGCTGTAACAATAAGATTCTTTATCATTGGTAAAAGGCGACCAAGATAAAACCTTTCGCGCGAACCGCAAAAAATCTTTACGAACGGCGCGTTTGCCAACGTCCCGTCATGTGGTGGGTCTGTATTGGATTGCCCCAATCGTTAATTGTGATGGCAAATGTGCCTGTGCTAATGCCGTCGCCGCCGCCTTCCTTCAAATTTTCGGATTTCAGGCAGATCTCTTTGCGAGGCTGTCGCAGCCCTCAGGGGAGATATCAGCAAACGCTGGGATCGAAAGAAGGAGGAACAGAAAAGGCAGTAAAAAAATAGATTTCATAAAAACGGATTCTTTACCTATCCACACACGCGGTTGTTGGGGTGAGCGTGAATGGCGTCGGGAGGCTGCCATTGCGATTGGGTTCATAGATGTTTCCTCCCAGAGAGGGTTGTTACCGGAGAGAGAGATTACGAGGCTAACCATGGCAGAACCTCATCGTCCGCGGACTTCGGAGCCGGGAGAGTGCACGCCGAATACAGCGCCGGGCAGACAAATTGGTCGATCCTGGCTACACGAAACCGGCCCGGACCGCTTTCGCCTTCCTGCCGCCGAAGATTTCTGCTTAAATCCCTGTTGTTGGCCACCGTCATTTCAGACTGATTTTGTTTTGGTTAGACGACAATTGAAGAATGACAAAGAGGAGGATGAATGAACTCTGATGAGATCAGATCTTTGCAGGCGCCTATCAAAGAGCGCTATCGAGAGAATCCGAAGACCGCGCTGGTCACCCTCCGGGCGCAGGGGCGTGCCGGGGAAGGCGTCACCTGCAAATTAGAGACAGGACAAGGACTCGTCGAAGCGGGGCTGCATCCTGCCACCGGCGGCGATGGGCTGGGCGCGTGCTCGGGCGATATGTTACTGGAAGCTTTAGTCGCCTGTGCCGGTGTCACCTTGCGCGCCGTGGCGGCGGCTCTGAGCATTGAATTACGGGACGCCATCGTTCGCGCGGAAGGCGATCTCGACTTCCGCGGCACTCTCGGCGTAGCCAAAGATGCAGCCGTCGGGTTCCAACGGATCCAACTGCACTTCGATTTGGAGAGCGACGCGAGCGAAGAGCAGCTCGCTACGCTGCTCCGTCTCACAGAACGGTATTGCGTGGTTTACCAGACGCTGAAGCAGCCGGCGCAGATCGACGTTGTGCATCATGTCACGTCACGATAAAATTGCTACTCCGTAGGGTGGCCATGCCAACGTACATCGACATTCATGACCTTCACGGGGTCAGCGCAGAGGAAATCGCAAAGGCACACGCGGCCGATCTGGAAGTGCAGAAGAAGTACGGTGTCAATTATCTCAAGTATTGGGTGAACGAGAGTTGCGGCAAGGTTTTCTGTCTGGTTGATGCACCCAATGCGGAGGCCGCGAGCCACGTTCACCGCGAAGCTCATGGCTTTGCGGCCGAGAAGATTATCGAGGTCCAGCCCGATCTGGCCGAAGGTTTTCTCGGCGGCGGCGACGTGCATTCATGCGGAGCAGCCCTCGTTCCCGGGGGCGCGGGCGACGCGCGCGATCCCGGCACTCGAACGGTTTTGTTCACGGACATTGTCGATTCGACGACCCTGACTCAATCGGTAGGGGATGAGGCGGCCATGGAACTGCTTCACCTGCACGACACGATTGTCCGAAACGCGTTGGAGAATTTTAGCGGACGCGAGGTCAAGCACACGGGGGATGGAATCATGGCGTCGTTCTTCTCGGCCGCGGCGGCGGTTCGATGTGCAACCCTTATCCAGTCCGAGTTAACCAAGCACGATCACGAGGGAGACAAAAAGTGTCCGATCAGGGTTCGGATAGGAGCCGCCGCGGGGGAACCGGTCGATCACCAGTCCGATCTTTTCGGATCGACTGTTCAACTGGCCGCCCGACTCTGCGCCCACGCCCAGCCGGAGCAAATCCTGGTATCGAACGTCGTGGCTGAGCTGTGCATCGGGAAAAAGCTGGCCTTCCGCGCACTGGGCGAGGTTTCCCTGAAAGGGTTTGATCAACCCGTTCGAATTCACGCGGTCGAATGGTCCGGTGAAGCGGCCACCCATGCGCATTAAGCGCCGCCCGCTGGCTCCAGTTCTTTATTGAGGGACGCTGACTGTCCGGCGTTTTTCGAGAACGACGAGGGCAATTCCGCTGATGATAGAGAGGGATGCGAAAAGAAAACGCAGGGTCATCGACTCCCTCAGAAAGATGATGCCACCGGCCGCCGCGAGGACGGGCACACTGAGTTGAACGGTGGCGGCGCTGGCTGCGGTTAGGCCGGGTAAGGCAGTGTACCAAATCGCATAACCGAGTCCGGAAGCGATCGCTCCCGACAGAATCGCGTAGACAAGGCCAGCCGAGTTGAGTCCGGCCCAAGGCAGCAGGGTGATGCTTAACCCGGCGGCCCATGGCACGGCGCGCAAAAAATTGCCCGCAGTCGTGCGAACAGGGTCACCCGCACCTGCTTTTCCCCGAAGCGAATAAATTCCCCACGCTACACCGGCGCCTAGCATCAATATCGAACCGCCGGCGGGCGGAGCGGAGAGGCCGGGAAACAATAACGCGACGAGTCCGCCGAAGGCGAAGGCCAGGCCAACCCATTGTCGCGCGCGTAGTCGTTCCCCTTTGCGCAGGCCCCATATAATCATGGTTGCTTGCACGGCGGCAAACAGAAGCAATGCTCCCGTCCCGGCCGGCAGGCTGATATACGCGAACGAAAAAGCAGCCGCATAAGCAAAGAGCGCCAGCGCGGAAGGCCAGTTGCCCGCCCCGCCAGCTCTCTTTTTACGAAAGCGCGAGATGACCCAGAGGACAGCCGCACCGGAGAGAATGCGAATAGACGTAAAAGTGGCGGCATCGATGCTGGTTTGTTTCAGGGCCAACCGACAGAGCAGCGAATTTCCGGCGAACGCCGTCATGGCCAGCAGGGTCAGGATGAAAATTCGTGCAGGTATCATCGCCGAAGTTCCACTCTATGCAGAAAGCGCTTTTCTGAGAAAGTTATCGTGGCTTATTCTCTCCCCGCCATAACCAAATGCCTCTCGCCTCATTTAAACCTATGAAAAGACTATCCCTGATTACCCTCTTCCTTGGTCTCGCCCTGGCGGTGCGTGCCGCTGACGTCCCGGAGGAAGACGATGTAAAGTCGATGACCGAAAGCTCGCTCCTCTCTTTCGGTCGAGCGGTGAAAAAGAAGGATTTCTCCGATTTCTACGAAGACATCGCGAGCATCTGGCAGAAACAAACGAGCGCAGAAAAGCTGGAAGAAGCCTTCAAGGGCTTTCTCGACAAGGACATTGACATCCCATCCATCGTTAAAGAATTGGAACCTGTTTTCAAACCCGCTGCGTCCATCGGCGACGACGGCGTGCTCGTGATCAAAGGATATTATCCGACGAAGCCCAGTAAAGTGAATTTCCAACTCAAATACATGGAAGAAGAGGGCGATTGGAAACTCGTCGGCATTGACGTGAAGATCAAGGAATAGGCGAGCCCGCAATTGGCAACTTGGCCATTGCCTTTCATCCTCTAACTCGCTAGACCGATTGAAGAAAAACGCGCCTTTCCCCGTCTATTTGTCGGGGTCCATGGCGACCTCGCTCAAAATTAAACCCAAATATCATGAAATACTTGTCCCACCTCACCACCGCAGGCTGCGTCGCAGCCGCTTTCTTACTCTCCACATCGCCCCACGCTTTGGCTGCCAAAAAGAAAGCGTCGCCCGCCCCGGACGCCAGTGTCGCCGCCTCTCCCGCGGCCAAGACTTCTGCCTCACCCGGGAAGAAAATGGTC
>JBBRDU010000028.1:0-33599 GCA_038203615.1 Chthoniobacterales bacterium | reverse complement strand
TGGCCGCCGAGGTGGCGCTCGCGTTTTTGGATAAAGTCACGGTCGTGCTATTCGCAACGGACTGAATCGTGGTTAATGCCTGCAGCGCAGTCCCAACCACCGCCCTGCCTACATCGGCGGAAGTAAAAGCGGCCGTGGCGGAAGTCAGCGTGGCAGAACCACTGGTCGTGACTGCGTCAAAAACAGCCCGCATCCCTTCCCCGTAAATCGTCGTCACCATATTCGTGCCAGTCGACGAGGCCGTCTTGGAAAGGGTGACCGTCGTGGAATTGACCACCCCGGAGACGGTGGTGCCGGTCTGCAAACGGCTGCCGGTGATCGGCTTGGTCACGTCATTCGTGGTGAAATTCGCTTTGGCGGAAGTCAGGGCGGTGGAGCCAGAGGTGACTGCGGCATCGGTCACGGTCCTGGTGGTCGTCCCGTAATCGACGAGTTGTTTATTAGGCGGACCATTGAGCGTCGGGGTGCGACGGGTGCCGATGGTGGCCGAGTTAGCGAGCGCTTCCGACTCGCCTGATTGAACAACGTAGTTCGGCATGATGCAGGTGACGGTTTTCAGGTCCACGGAAGTCGTTACGCTAAAACTCCGCTTCACGTCACGAGCGAGGTAATCGATAATTCGCACCTGCTGCATGTGGGTGGCGAAGTAATTATCCACCGCGGCAAAGCTCTTCTGGAGAGAAACGGAGGCGGAAAGAATGGCGAGCATCAGAACGCTGGTCAGTCCCACTGCGACCATCATTTCGACGAGTGTGAACGCCCTATTCTGGTGGAACCTGGGGATTTTCATTTCTTGGTCCCGTCCGAAATAAGGGTGGAGGTTTGTTCGGTTTGAGAGCGACCGCCCAACGCCAACGTCCAGGTGTAGGTCACGTCGGCCCGCACAATTCCGTTGCTGCTCAAACTGCCCCCTGAAGCGGTGACCGACGGCGCGACGCTCGCGCCGGGGTTACGGGTGTAAGTGACCGTGGGACCCCCACTCACCACCGGATAGGCGCTGAGGGTGACCGTTTCAGTCACCTTCTGCGCGATGGGCGAACCGTTGGCCGAGGCCGTGATGAGAGTGGTCATGTAACTCTGCGTGGTCAGATCCGAAAACTGGAGATTGCGAAGGGATTCGAGGCGGTCGTGCACGCCTTCCAATGCGCCCATGTTCTCCTTGCTGGCGTTGATGTAGCGGAGGCAAACGCCATTTACCTCGTAAAGCATGCCGAAAAAGGCGGCGAGGATGAGGACGGCGATCATCATTTCGGGCAGGGTCGTGCCGGAGATGGTCGTCGTCGATCGTTTCATGGTAACTATGACAGTTATAGCAGCCCTTGTGCCTACTTTCCCCGCCCTCGTCGGTCCCGGATCCGGCACGTCCAACAATTTCTCGCTGGGACTGGCCCCAGGCTAACAGCACAAAAAAGCGCTCCGCTTCCGGCCACCTTCCCTCTCATCCGTTCACTTCCTTAAGAGCCCGTTCACGACTCCGTTGCTTTTCGCAGGGAGCGTGGTAGCAATGGGCGACACGGGCTGTGGCTCAGCTTGGTAGAGCGCCTGCCTCGGGTGCAGGAGGCCGCGGGTTCGAATCCCGCCAGCCCGACATATCCCGGCTTGCCCGTAGCGTTCTGTTCCACGGAAAGTCTCCGCAGCGCCCGGCGCAGTGATTGGCGCAACTTGCATGGCAGGGCTAGACTCCCACCGCTTTGTGGCTCGGTGGCGTCCGACCACGCCAGCGCCATCGCATGAGCCAAGCTGTTCTCGCTACCCTTGCCATTACCGGTTTCGGTGTGGCCTTTTTTCACGCGGCCATTCCCACCCACTGGTTGCCCTTCGTCCTCACCTCCCGCGTGCAACGTTGGAGCCGAGCCAGGACCATCGCGGTCACTGCCCTCGCCGGTACGGGTCATGTGGCGGCGACGGCGCTGCTTGGGCTTGGCATCACCTGGTTCGGGACGGCCCTAAGCCAATCGATTGGGGACTGGTTTCCCAGGGTGGCCGGAGGTGCCCTTCTCGTGTTCGGCCTTTATTATGTGGTTCGGCAGCTGCGTGGCCGGGGCCACGTACATTTCCCCTACCCGCACGAACATCTGCACGAAGACCATGGCCATTCGCACCCGCATGATCACGTGCGCGGCCCCACCTCGGATCGCGCCGCCATCATGAGTCTGCTCGCCTTCCTGACGTTGTCGCCTTGTGAGGGATTCCTGCCCTTTTACGTTTCCGGGATTCGCTATGGCTGGAGCGGATTTGCCATTCTGACACTGATCTTGTCCGTCGCCACCGTTCTGGGCATGGTACTTTTCACTTCCCTCACTCTCATCGGTCTCGGTCGGATCAAACTGGCTTTGCTGGAGAAATACGAGAGCCTCATTATGGGCGGCTTGCTCTGCGCCGTCGGATTACTGATCCTTTTCTTTGAACACTGATGTCCCTCGAACTGAAAGTTGGACAACCCGCGCCCAAGTTTCGCGCCACTGCGGTAGGGGGCCCATACGGCGATGGCCGCGAAGTCGCTCTGGCGGATCTGCGCGGCGCCCCAGTCATTTTGTACTTTTATCCGAAGGACGACACCCCGGGATGCACCGTGCAGGCTTGCGGAATTCGCGATGCCTGGGACGATCTAAAGAATGGTGCACATCTTTTCGGGGTAAGCGCGGACGCGCCGGCCAGTCACCGCAAATTCATCGATAAATTCAACCTTCCCTTTCCCCTTCTCTCGGATGCAGAGCGGAAAATCGTGAACGATTACGGCGTCTGGGTGGAAAAAAAATTTATGGGCCGGAAGCACATGGGGATCGAGCGAACGACGTTCGTGATCGATGCCGGGGGCCTCATATCCTCTATTTTCCGGAAGGTGAAGCCCCAGGATCACATCGCTCTCTTGCAGGGAAGCCCTGACCAGTAAATAATGAAATCGAAAGAAGTCGGTTGCAGTTTGATCAACCCAATGGTTGGATGGGCGGCTGCCGGAGCTTCACGCTGCGGCGCCTGTTATGGGTTCTCTCAAGAAAAAACGAAAAGCCAAAATCTCCAAGCATAAACGCCGTAAGCGGATGCGGGAGAATCGTCATAAGAAACGTCTTCGTTACAAGGCGTAATTCGGCGCGCCTCGTGCACGCACCTTCCGAGGGGCTCGATCGTTTGCGAACCACTGGTCGCGCCGTTACACTCGGGAAATGACGAAACAGAGGCATTGGGCTGCTTTTGCCCGACGTCTGTTGTTGGCCTGCCTGGTCGCCTTGGGGCCGGCGGCTATCGGGAAAACGCCCTCCCTGTCTCCGCGCCCGAAAGCTTCGCCCGCGCTTGTCTCAAAGAAGGCTGAGCGCCAGGACGATTCGACCAACGCCAAGCCTGCCCGCGATCTGCTCCTGCGCCAGGAAGGCCAGCTCAAGGCGGATGCGCTGGCCAAGTACGTCGAAGGCTCCAATCTGGAAGAGAACGGCGAAATGGACAAAGCGCTGGAAGCGTATCGTCAGGTCCTGAACGTCGATCCCGGCCAGGCCGAACTGGCCTCGAGAGTGGCCGCGCTTCTGACCCGGCAGGACGAGTTTCCCCAGGCGATCGACATCTTGAAAGACGCCGTCAAAGCCAATCCCAAGGCGGCCGAGCCCTATCTGCAGCTGGCCTTCATCTACGCAAAATATCTGAAGAAGACGGACCAGGGGGTGGATTACGTCAACCGCGCGATCGTAATCGATCCCACCAATATCGATGCATATCAGCGCCTCTACGAAATTTACATAGCCGCGGGTGACGAAAAGAAAGCGCGGCAGACCTTGGACCGCGCGGCCCGGGTGCAGAGCGCCGATCCGGCCTTCTGGACAGGTCTGGGCAAGCTTTACGCGGCCATTGTTTTCAAACCAGAGGTCGAAGCGAACGCCGCGGATGTCGCGCAAGTGAACGATCTGTTCAAAAAAGCGGCAGAATTCGCTCGCGATGACCCCGCCGTTCTCAAGGAAGTGGCCGATCATTATGCCTCTTCGCAACAGATTCAGGAGGCCATCCCGCTCTACTTGCGCGTCCTTGAGCTCCAGCCAGATGATGTGAATGCGCGGGAGAAGCTGGCCACTGGATTTATCCTAACGAATCAACGGACCAAAGCCATCGAGATGCTCGAGCAAATGATCAAAGAGCATCCCGAAAAATATCAGTCCTATGATTTACTCGCCCAGGTTCTGGACGACCAGGGGCGTGCCTGGCAGCGCGAGAACAAACTGACCGAGGCCAAAGCCGCCTTCACCCGGGCGGCCGCCAACTACGAGCAAAGTCTGCTCGTTAACCCGAATCACGCCATTACCTACATCCGAATCGCGGAATTATTGCTCGGCGCCGTCAAGGACCCGGAGCGGGCGGTCAAGATTCTGACGGAAGCGCGCCGGCGTTTCCCCGAAACGGCGGAGATGGTTTACTATCTCGGCATCGCGCTGCGCGAGGCCAGGCATATCCAGGAGGCCGTCACCACTTTTGAAGAAGCCCTCCACGAGGCCGAGCTCGACTCAGGCCAGATTGCCAATGCCCGGTTTTACTTTGATTACGGCGCCACGGCGGAGCAAGCGGGTTTGTACGAGAAGGCCGCCGATCTTTTCAAGAAGGCGATTTTTCTCGATCCGACCAATGCGGCCGAAGCTTGCAACTACCTCGCCTACATGTGGGCGGAGCAAAATACACATCTGGAGGAAGCCGCCGATATGATTCAGCGCGCCGTTCAGGCTGATCCCAAGAATGGCGCCTATCTCGATACCCTCGGCTGGCTGGAATACCGCCAAGGAAAATATGAACAAGCTTTAAGCGATTTGGTTCGCGCGGCCCAAAGTATGCCCCATGATGACGCCGTGGTGTTCGATCACCTGGGCGATATTTACCTGAAACTGAATCGGGGCCCAGAAGCGCTCGAAGCCTTGGAAAAGGGGCTGGCGCTGGACCCGAAAAATAAAAACTTGGCGGACAAGATTGAGCAGACGAAAACGAAAATGAGCAAAGGTGGGACTGCTCAAGGCAGCCCGATCCACTGATGCTCTCGCGCCCGCTGGCCTAACCACTAACAACCCCGAAGTGCAAACAACCCGCTACCCCACGCCCTGGCAGAAGAAGACCATGTGGGCGGCACTGACGGCGCTGTTCGTCGTATTCCTCGCAGTTACGGCCGCCTCCGTTATTTGGGTCTCAGCCAACGTCATCGGATTTCTACAGCCGATCCTGATCCCGGTCGCCATCGCCGTTATCCTGGCCTACCTCTTCGATCCGGTGGTGACACGCATGTGCCGGGGAGGATTGGGGCGCACCAGGGCCGTTGTTTTACTTTTCCTGCTCGTCTTCGTCGCCTTACTGGCGCTGGCGAGCTGGCTCGTCCCGATGATCTCGATACAAAGTGCAAATTTCGCCAAGGACCTGCCCAGTTACACTCAGAAAGCGCGTGACCAGATTGTCGACGTCATCTACCGCTACAACCGCTCCTTTGGGGCAATCGGGATTCGGGAGAAGAGTTTTTCTCCCACCAGTAGCGTGGTGAACTGGTTGCTCGGCTCGCCCACACCGCATCCGCGATCGACCGCCACGCCTCCTCCGGCGGAAACTCCCGCAGCCGGATCAAGTGCCTCGCCGGCCGAAACGATTGCCCCGGCGCCGAACAAACTGACCACGGCGGACCGCCAACGCATTCAGGCATTCGTGCAAAAACAAATTCCTAATCTGGAAAGACAGCTGCCTGCCTGGTCCGATCGGCTCTGGGAAATTCTGAAGAAAAGCATCGGCGGATTTCTTGGCGTCACCGGTTTTTTACTCAGCCTGGTGATGGTACCGATCTATCTGTTTTTCTTTCTGAAGGAACGTCCCCGCATTGAGAAACGTTGGAAAGAATATCTTCCCCTGCGCGCTTCGCCGCTCAAAGACGAGGTCGCGGAAGCCTTGTCGCAGATCAATAACTACATCATTGCCTATTTTCGCGGGCAGCTCCTAGTCTGCCTGGTCGATGGTGTGCTCATCGGAACTTCTCTCACCGTGATTGGCCTCAACTTCGCGCCTTTAATCGGCATCCTGGTGGTCATCCTGACCATGATTCCGTACCTCGGAATTATTATCTGCTGGGTCCCGGCTGTGGTCATTGCCGCCTTTCAATGGGGCGACTGGTGGCATCCGTTTTGGGTGACACTGATTTTCATCTTCATCCAGAACCTCGAGGGAATGTTCTACGCCCCGCGCATCGTCGGCAAATCCGTCGGGCTTCATCCCATGACGGTCATCGTATCCATTTTTGTCTGGGGACTCCTGATTGGCGGATTACTCGGACCTATCCTGGCCGTGCCCCTCACAGCTACGATCAAAGTGCTCCTGGCCCGGTATGTGTGGGGTCGCCGTCTGCGCGATGAGGTCATGCATTCGGTCGAACGTGTGCCCATCGTCGCGGCATCGGAAACAGCCAAAGCGTAGGGAGCGTGTTCAGCACTTCATCGGCTGAGCAGTTGCACAACGCGCCGCCGCCAGCGTAGAAACAGGAGATGGCGGAGAAATCAAAACGGGTCCGGCGCAAACGAAGGTCTCGTTCCCTCCCCGGCGCCGAGACTTTCCGCATCTTCAGCCACCGGCTTTCCCCGGAGCGCGTGGCCCTGCTGATCGCCGCAGCCGCCCTCGCTGTCGCCGTGGCCGTTGTCGGTTTCAGCTATGCCTCGAAATTCTTTAATGGCTGGCGTGAGACCAAACTCCTCAACCGCGCTTCCGCCCTGTTGCAGCAGCACGATTACAATGGCGCCACGCGCGATGCGCAGCGGGCTTTGCAATTGCATCCCGATTCGCTTCCCGCGTTCTATATTTTAGCGGAAGCCACCGAGCAGCAGAATCGCATCGAAACCGTGGCGTGGCGCGCCCAGATCGCCCGCCTCGCTCCGCAGAAGCTCGACAGTCACCTGAATCTGGCTTCTGCCGCCTTGCGTTTCAGTGAATTGGACACCGCTCGCAAAGCGCTGGAACATGTCTCTCCGGTCGACCGGCAAAAGGCGGAATACCACGTGGTGGCGGGCTGGCTGGCCCGGGCCGAAGGCGACGAAGCCGGGTTGCTCGATCATTTTGCCGCCGCCGTGAAACAGGATCCAGGCAACGACGTCTATCAGTTTAACCTGGCGGTCTTGCAGATAAAATCGGCCGACCGCCCGAACAGCGACAACGCCCGCGCCGTGCTCTTGCGCTTGAGCAAGGTTTCGCAATTCCGGACGGGCGCACTCCGCGCCCTGCTGAGCGATGCCATCGACCGGAGGGACCTGTCCGCCGCGGACGATCTCGCCCAGGACCTTCAGATGAGTCAGCAGGTCACGTTTGGTGATTACCTGCTGTGTCTTAATTTGTACCGAAAGCTTGATGAGAAGAAATTTCTAGCCCTGTTGGATCGCGTCAAGCCAGTGGCGGCGCGCAATCCTGGGGATATGGCCGCTTTGATGGACTGGATGAACAGCAACGGAATGGCGGCCGACGTTCTCAAATGGACGGAGAAGCTTTCCTCCGATCTCACGACCATTCCCCCTCCTTCCATTTCCGTGGCCCAAGCATTTACGGAGGTGAAGAATTGGTCTCGCCTCAAACGCTGGACTCGCGGCGGTTCGTGGGGCCAGGCCGATTATTTGCGGCTGGCCTACCAGGCCTACGCGGCGCGGCAATCCCGTCAAGCCGGCGGGGATGCCGAGTTCAATTCGCTCTGGCGCTCGGCCGAAAAGGATGCCAGCGACGAACCATCCCGCGAGTTCAACCTGGCCCGTCTCGCCACTCAATGGAATCTCCTCGTGGAAGCGGAGCAGCTTTGGTTGCGGGTGGCCAAGCACCCACCGAGCCGCCGCGAAGCATACGACGCGCTCGCCCGAATTTACCGGGCCAAAAACGATCTCCCAAATTTATATCGAACCATGCAGCGCTTGCATGAAGCGACGCCTAACGATCCAGAGGCCGGGGCCAATTACGCGCGACTTGCCATCCTCCTCGATCAAAATGCGGCGGAAGGTCATCGCGTCGCGAAAGAGGCCTACGAACGGGCGCGAACCAGTGTGAACTGCGCCATTACCTATGCCTTCTCCCTTTACGGACTCGGCCGCACGGCGCAGGGGCTCGAGATCATCAAGAATCTGCCACCCGAGCAACTGCACGACCCGCACGCCTCCGTCTATGCCGCGGTCCTCTTGCTCGATGAAAATCAACTGGAAGCCGCCCGGGAATTTATCGAGGCGGCTCAACGCGGCCCGATTTTCGTCGAGGAAAAGAAGCTGCTCGACGAAAGTTTGTCCAAGACGAATCTGGCGACTCCTTCGCCGTCGCCCTCTGCATCACCCGCCGATTCGGCCACGTCCGGGCCGACGGCCAAGCCGATTGGATCGCCGTCTTCGCGAAGGCCGTCCTGGGAGATGCCGGCCGACACCCCGGACAAGCCCTAATCCGTGATCGGACGAGTTGCGATCGCGTCCGACGTCGCCCTTTCGAGCACGATCGTGGCCAGATGCTGCGTCGCGGCGTCGAGCGCTTCATTCGCCTGCTTCAGTTTCGACACTTCGCGCCCCGCCATGGCCCGCTGAACTTCATCGGCCAGATCGCGAATTCGAGCTCGTTCGCCCGCCTCCACCTCGTCGCCTACCATTTGCAACGCAAAGGTCACCGCCCCGAGCATCTCCTCGGATTTCAGACGGGTTTCCGTCCAAATGCGCTCATTCACATCCTCAAAGGCATGCTCCAGTGAATCGGCCAGCATCGCTTCCACGGCTTCGTCCGACACATCCACCGCGCTGCGCATTTCCACCATTTCCTGCCGTCCTGTTTTTGTCTCACGGGCCAACACATGCAGGATGCCGGTCGCGTCTATTTCAAACTGAACCCCAACCCGCGGCACGCCCTTGGGCGCGGGTTCAAATTCTATTTCGAATTCACCCAGCTTCCAGTTGTCGCGCGCCATCTCCCGCTCCCCTTGCAACACCTTGATCGTCATAGCCGCCTGGTTGGCCACCGCCGTCGTGAACATCTCTCCCGCTTTGGTCGGAATCGTCGAGTTCCGCGGGATGATCACGTTCATTAGACCGCCAAACGTTTCTATGCCTAACGACAATGGGGTGATATCTAGGAGCACTACTTCCCGAACCGCTCCGGAAAGAATCCCGGCTTGGATGGTAGCGCCGATCGCGACGGCTTCGTCCGGGTTCTGCGACAGATTGGGTTCGCGCCCGAAAATATCCTCCACGAAATGCCGCACCATCGGCATGCGCGTCACGCCACCCACCAGGATGACCTCATCGAGATCGGAAAGCTCCAATCTGGCGTCCGCCAGCACGCGCTGGCAGTGCGTTCGCGTTCGTTCCACCACCGGCCGCGCCAGCTCTTCCAATTCCTTCCGCGTAATCTCCAGCATTAGGCTTTCCTCTCCCCGGAAGAACGGAATGTTCATGGAAGCGACCAACTCCGTCGATAAATGGTGTTTCACGAGCACGAGCGCTTCGCGCAGACGCGCCATCTCGCCCGGTGAAACCTGGTCCAGTTTCGTCCGCCGCAGGACTCGATCGAGCAGCGTGCGATCAATGTCATCGCCTCCCAGGCGCGTGTTGCCGTTCGTGGCCAGTACTTCGAAGACTCCGTTATGGAGTTCCAGTAGCGAAATATCGAAGGTTCCCCCTCCCAGGTCGTAGACGGCGATGCGCGCTTTCGCTTTCGCCTTGTCGAGCCCATAAGCCAAAGCGGCCGCCGTGGGCTCGTTTACGATTCTCTCCACGGTGAATCCGGCCAGCTCGCCGGCTTGCTTGGTCGCGTTGCGTTGCGCGTCGTTGAAATAGGCCGGCACCGTGATGACCGCGCGATGAACGGCCCGACCGATACTTCGCTCCGCGTCTTCTTTGAGCTTTCGCAGGATGACGGCGGAAACCTGTTCCGGAGAATACTCGAGCGATCCGATCTGGATGCGAAGAGGCTGGCCGGGGGGACGCGCCAGGCCATACGCCACTGCGGCATCTTCCGGCGATATCTCGTCGCCGCGCCGTCCGATGAACCGTTTGACCGAATAAACGGTCGAGTCTGGTCGAAGAACACGCATGCGCATGGCGGCCGCGCCCGCGATCGGTTCGCCCTCCTCGGGGAAATGAACGATCGAAGGCGTCAAACGCGCCCCTTCCGCGCCTGCGATCAACACCGGGAATCCCGCGTCCATCACGCCGACGAGCGAATTAGTCGTGCCCAGGTCAATGCCGACGATATCCGTTTCCACGGCGCCAATGTAAGCGGCCGAAACGCTTTCGCGAGTCAACCTCTGCCCGCTTTCAGCCGGTTTTCTTCTTGAGGCGCCCCAACTTCTGGCGAGCCAGCACTCGCCAGGCTGCGACATCGGCCGCTGTCCGCGTGGGCAAAGCGCAACGCACGACTTTGAGCGTGTCGAAAACCACTTCCTGCAAAGGCAATCGAATCATGGCAGCGAGCCGTTTCCTCGTCGCCGCCGGCAAATGCTTGTAACAAAGGCTCAGGTGCGGATCTGGCACCGGGCTCACTCGGGCACCGCATTTTCTCTGCAGTCTTGCCGCCAGCTGATCGAGCGCCGCCCCCTTGGCAAAGCGGATGAACAAAGTCTTGGTGAAGAGCGCGGAGAATCGCACTCCGCGAATGCGCAGCTTCCGCGGGGCCGCTTTCGTCTCTTGCCATACCCGGCTGGGCAAGGCGCCCTCCCGCGAGGTCGAAAAAAGAGTCAGGTGCGGCTCGAACAACGGAGCATCCAGTTCGCGAGCCAGGATCTTGATAATCGTCTGGAAGAGTTCCCGCTCCGCCGGCGCCGGAACCAGCCAATAGGCCACCCCGGCACGACTCATGGCTACGCCTCGACGTTTAACTCCATTTTTGAAGTTCAACAATGTTCCCTTCGGGATCTCGCGCATAGACCGCCCGCAACGACCCGACTCCGTCCAACTCGGCTATTGCGATATCGCCGACCGCGCAACCGCCGCCGGCCACCACCGCCGCCAGCGCTTCATCCACGTTGCCGACCGCGAAAGCAACGTGAGCGAAGCCGGGTTCGTTCACTTGGGCAGACCCTCGCTCACCCATGGAGTCATACCTAAATATTTCCGGAGTCGGCCCTGCTTCTCCATATCCCGGAAGCAGCAGATGAATTCCGCGAAGATGCGCCTTGCGCAAGGCGGTCACCCGATCCGGCCGTTCCCCCGAAAAATCGCGGCCCAGACCCTTCGGAATGCGTCCGAAAACGTTGCCATAAAAAAGAACCAGCTTCTTCCACGCCCGCGTGGTCAGGTTGGTGTGAACGAAGCGTGCTTTGATTGCCATACCGTTGGGGCGGCCTCCATTGTAACAATTTTTGGTGTAAAAAGTCCTCATCTCTTTTCGCCAGGCTCATCATGGTGTTAGTTTGAGCGATGCCGACCAATGTTCTGGGTGGTGAATTGCAGTGCTGTTGTCGCGATCCCCTGACCGGATTCTACCGCGACGGTTTTTGCCGGACCGGTCCCGAAGACACGGGGATGCACACCGTCTGCATTCAGGTGACACGTGATTTTCTCGACTTCTCGGTGCTCGATGGCAACGACTTGGTCACGCCTCATCCCGAATGGGAGTTTCCCGGGCTCGCACCGGGCGACCGCTGGTGCCTTTGCGTGACGCGTTGGAGCGACGCCTTGAAACGTGGCGTGGCGCCGCCGGTGGACCTGCAGGCAACCCATTCTTCGGCCCTGGAATTTGTGAGCCTCGAAGACCTGCAGGCCCACGCGTTAAAGTCATAGCAGGCCCAGGCTCCGCCGATGTGCGGCGAGGACGCCTCGGGCGATGACCGAGTGGCGCGAAAACAGCTATTCCAAGGGCATGCCGACTCGGCTCCCCTGCAAAATTGTCACTCTGGTGGTAGCGGTTTTGACCCTGCCCGCTTTCGCTCCGCGGGCTTCCGCCGACCCGCTGCTTCGTCATCGAATCTATCGGGGTCGCGCGGTTCACGCCGTTCATTTTGCGCGCGCCCGCGATGTGCCCCTCCAGCCCTTCGTGCTGGACGTCCGCTCGCCTCGCGCCAGCGCTGCGGTAAATGTTGCCTATTACGCTCCGCATGCCATTCCCCGTCCGTCGCGCGTTGCGGGCGACGAGGAGGATTCAGCCATGCCGGAGATTGCGTCGCCGCGCGGTGCCCAGCCTAGTGTTTCCGGGAGCCGCGCCGTGTTGCGCAACGGGGTGGCCTACGCACCGTCGAATGCTCCCGCCAGCGTGAAATCGGCCATCTGGGCGGTGAACACGATTCGGTCCAAACCCTACCATTGGGGCGGAGGCCACGGTTCCTTCAACGACTCCGGTTACGATTGCTCCGGCACCGTCTCTTTTGCCCTGCACCACGCAGGCGTCCTGAGCCAGCCGCTTCCTTCCAGCGATTTGCTTCGCTTCGGGGAACGCGGAAGCGGCCGGTGGATTACCGTCTATTCGCGGCGCGGACATACTTTTGCCATGATTGCCGGCCTGCGCCTGGATACGACGGATTTCCGTTATGGCGGCGATGTGGGGCCGCGCTGGCATAATGATGGTCGCAGCACCTGGGGTTTTGAGGCGCGCCATCCCGCCGGATTGTAGCGCGGGATGCCCCGCTCTTGGCCAGACCGTTGAATCGTTCTGGAAACCTGATCGGTTCCCGTCCACGGTATCGGCGATTTGAAATTGCCGTTTAGCCTTTTCCTGGCGCTCCGTTACCTCAAACCGAAACGCACGTTTCTTTCCATCATCACCCTGATCTCCGTGCTCGGCGTGATGCTCGGGGTAACCGTGCTCATCCTGGTCATTTCTGTCATGACCGGGTTTGACCGCGAGCTCCGCCAAAAGGTCATGGATTTTGACGCCCATATCCTCGTCACGACGGAGGACGTCTTGCATAACTGGCGCGATCTCAGCGTCAAAATTCAAAATACGCCCGGCGTGGTGGCTACCGCTCCGTATGTGCAGGGGCCGGTCATCGTAGAGTTTCAAAACCGCCGGCTCGCACCCGTCATTCGAGGAATTGATCCGGAGGCGGAAGAAAAAGTGGTGCCGCTGCGAAAATTCATCAAGGCAGGGAAACTCGATCTCGAAGGGGAGTCGGCGGTGCTCGGCATCGAGCTCGCGCGCAAACTACGAATCGGTGTAGGCGACAAGCTGACCGTCTATTCGCCCGGCAACCTCGGGCAGATTCTCGACGGAATTAAGAAACTGGAGAACGCGAAGGGCGCCGACGAGAAGAAGACGGTGGAGCAGTTACGCGAGGTCGTCCTGCCCAAGGAACTGACCGTCACGGGCATTTTCGAAACGGGGCATTACGCTCACGACTCGGACTTCCTGCTCGTGCCGCTTTACGTCGGACAGGAGCTCTACGGCCTGGAAGACGCCTTGCATGGCATCACCGTCAAGACCGACAATCCCTACGGTGCCGAGCGCGTGAAGGAAGCGATTGGACGTTTTCTCGAGCCGCCCCAGTTTGCCGAGACCTGGATCGACATGAACCGCCAATATTTTGAAGCGGTCCGCCTTGAGCGCACCGTCATGTTTTTCCTCCTTTTCTTTATCGTGGTGGTGGCGGCTTTCGGCATCATGAGCACTCTCATCACTGTGACCGTGCAAAAGCGGCGCGAGATCGGCATTCTTAAGGCGCTCGGCGCAAATATCTCGCAGATCATCTGGATTTTTCTCGGCCAGGGCACCATCACCGGGCTCTTCGGGACGCTCAGCGGCCTCGGTCTCGGCATGACCCTGATCCGTTACCGGAATGAATTCAGCCGATGGCTCGCCTCCACCCTGCATATCGAAATTTTTCCGCGCCAGGTTTACCAGTTCTCCGAAATCCCCGCGCAGGTCGTTCCGCAGGATGTCTGGATCATCTGCATCAGCGCTTTCCTGATCTGTTCGCTGGCCGCGCTCATTCCGGCCTATTTCGCGGCCCGCCTCGACCCAGTAAAGGCGCTGCGTTACGAATAGGCGTCAAGGCGTCGGCCCAAGCGCGCCCCGGCAGAGCAGGACGGCTCCAGCACCTCTCCGCTCTAGTAACGGCGCTCTGTTCGCCGTGTTTCTTCGCATGAACGCGCCCAGCGAGGTGGCGTTTATTCCTCGCCCTCGTAGTAATCCGCTTCCTTGCCTTGCACGATCGTCTCATCGCTTCCTTCGACCGCCACGGCCCACTTGCCGCTGTCCGGGTAGTAGCAGCCATCTCCGCGCGGATTGTCAGCGATCACGTAATACACAAAATCGTCATCCCCGGCGGTGGTGATCTGGTGCGCCTCGCCCGGTGGAAAAAAGAACGCGTCCCCGGCTGCGACCTCGGTGGTTCCCTCCTTGTCGCGAATGTGGCCACGGCCGGAAACGACCAGGTAAAACTCCGATTCGGCGGAGTGCGAGTGATAAGGGCAATAGGATTTCCCCTTCGGAATCCGGACCAGGGCAAGGTCGAACGGATGCCGCTTGGCCAAATCGAGCGAGGCCGGCTCGCGTCCCAGGGCCATCGAAATATCCCTAACGAACTTCTGATATTTGCCACCGGGCGAGCGGCGCTCCTGCTCGGGAATGTTTGGGACATTAACTTTGCGCATGGTTCAGACCTTCCATTTTTTCGGCAATTTTTGTTTCAACTTTTCCACCGGCGCAAAAAGATCCCCCAGCTTTTCCACTCGGGCCAGTGTCTTCTCGCAGCGAAACCGAAGGAGCTCTGCCTTTTTCTTCTTCAGGCAGCTTCGCACTTCCTCCCAGGTCACCGGCGTGGAAACGGTCGGCTCTTCTTGGGCCCGGAGCGAATAGACAGAGACGGTTGTCTTGTGTTCGTCGTTCTGGCTCCAATCGACGAAGATTTTTCCTTTCCGCAACGCCTTCGACATATTCGAGGTCACCAGAGCAGGATGCTCCTGCTCGAGATACTGGGCGAGCGCGCGCGAAACGCTCTTGGTTTGGTCGAACGTCACCGCCGTATTGAGCGGCACGTAAATTTGCAGACCCTTCGAGCCGCTCGTTTTCGCGTAGCTCTTCAGCTTCATGGTGGCGAGCAGATCGCGCAACCAAAGTCCGACCTGGCAACACTGCACCATGTCGGCCGGGGCGCCCGGATCGAGGTCGAACACCATCATGGTGGGACGCGCCACGTTCTTCTTGCGCGCCAGCGATGTGTGCAATTCCAGGTCGGCCAGGTTCGCCGCCCAGACGAGCGTCGGCAGATCCTGGGCCAGGCAATAATCCATGCTTCGATGGTTGCCTTCACTCCAGACCCTGGCCGTTTTAACCCACTTCGGGCGATGCGCCGGGCAATTCTTCTCGTAGAAAAATTCCGCTTCCACTCCATTGGGATAACGCTTCATCGTTAGGGGCCGGTCCTTCAGGTGCGGCAGGAGCACCGGCGCGATCCGGATGTAATAATCGATCACTTGTCCTTTGCTAAACCCGGCTTTTGGATAGAGAATCTTGTTCAGGTTCGAAACCGGAAGCTTCTTGCCTTCGACAATTAATATCGCTTTATCGCTCATGCGGAGGGCCAAACGTTCAACGTTCAACGTCGAATTCGGAAAATCCTTTTCTCAATCGTGCGCGCGAAGACACTCACGCAAAGAAGCGTTCCGGGGATAGCATCGGCTGCGGCTGGCAAATGCGGCCCACGCAATGCTCCCAACTCTCCTGCCCGCTTAGAATTTCAATCTCAACGCGCAGAAAATAAATCGGCACTGGCGTATCCGTCATGCGCGGCATCCGCACGGCATCTTTCTCCGTGGTCACGATCATTTCCAGGTCGCGCCGCAGACATCGGTTGATAAAGCTTTGCATCTCCGCCTCGGTGTAGCGGTGGTGATCGATGTAGTTCTTGGCCAGATCGACCCGCGCGCCCAGTTGGCGCAGCCCGCCTTCGAAACTTTCAGGCGCGGCGATGCCGCAAATCGACCCGA
Organism: Chthoniobacterales bacterium; assembly: GCA_038203615.1. GTDB lineage: Bacteria > Verrucomicrobiota > Verrucomicrobiia > Chthoniobacterales > UBA10450 > JBBRDU01. The sequence goes on along the minus strand of JBBRDU010000028.1, from coordinate 17,739 downwards.
TGTAAGTGCCGCGCAGACGCTTCAGCGGCAGGATTTCACCCGTTAGGATATTCTCCAGGTAGAGGGGCTTGTGCGAGCACTCGATGATCTCGGCCGTGCGATTGTAGCGGCGAATCCTGGCCACGAGCGCTTCGTTCGATTCGCCGGTGCTCTTGGTGATGAAGATGTAACTGGCCCGACGCAAATTCCGGGGCGGCTCTCGCAAGGTCCCGCGCGGGAGCAAGAACTCGTTGCCGAAGGGGGCCTGTCGATCCACCAGCACAATATCGAGCCGGTGCTTGAGGTGAAGATATTGCAGCCCATCGTCGAGCAGGAGCGTATCGACTTTCCATTTGTCGATGGCCATGAGCCCGCTTTTTACCCGGTCCTTGTCCACCAGCACGATGACGTCCTTCAAATTGTGCGCCAGCATGTAGGGCTCGTCGCCCGCCGTGAGCGAATCGAGCAGCAATGATTTTCCGTCCGAGACCACCCGGGGAGGATCTTCCGTGCCATGGCGCAACCGGTGGAACCAGCCGCGCGGGCTGGGGCGCGGCACACTCTTGTAGCCACGGCTTAGGATGGCGACGCGACGGCCGCCCAATTGCAAGGCGCGGGCAAATTTTTCCACGATCGGCGTTTTACCGGTCCCGCCGACCGTGAGATTGCCAATGCTGATGACGAGACACCCGAGAGTGCGCTCCCGCAGAATGCGCTTGCGATACAGATAGAGACGGAGCTGCACGATCCTCTCATATATAAATGACAGTCCGTAAAGAATGCCCCGGAGCAGGCCCGCTCGAAATCCATGGCGACGCTCGAGGATGACGTCGATCGCGAACTGCTCGAGATTTTCAGCGGTCCGGCCCATGTTCCGATTTCCGATTGTTGATGTTCAGTTTTCGATTTCTCAGCACTTGAGCTCCGGAATTATCCGCCGCGGCCATCACCACCCGCGCATTCTTTGAAGCGACCGCGGCCAGCATGGCGGCAGCGATCCGCTTGGGCGAATCGAGAGTAACCGCCGCGATGGTTGAACCGCTGCCGCTCAGAAATGCACCGAGCGCCCCAGCCTTTTCCGCCGCCGCGATTACGTCCGGCAGGAACGGCATGAGCCTTTGCCGAAATGGCTGGTGCAATCGATCAGTCAAGACACCCCGGAGTGCATCATACTTCTGCGAGGCAAACGCGGCCGTGATCGCGCAGGCGTTGCCGCAACTCTCCACTGCATCCGCGTGTTTGATGCGCGCCGGCAAAACCTGGCGCGCCGCCGGTGTGCTAATTTCAATCTCCGGGATCAACAACACGAAACACAAGCGGGGCGAGACATCAAAACGCTGCACGCACCGATCGGTCACCACCGTGAACCCGCCGAACAAGGCGGGCGCGGCATTGTCCGGGTGCTCCTCCAATTCGGCGCAGAGTTCGAAGATGGCTGGCCGAGGCAGGGGCCTCCCGGCCAGTTCGTTTAAGGCAAGGAGGAGACCGGTCCGCACCGTGGCGCTGCTGCCGAGGCCCCGCGCGCGCGGAATATCATCGCTGATGTCGCAACGGAATGGGAAAGGCCGGACGCGCGATCTTTGAAAGAAGAGGCGGGCCGCCTGCTGCGCCAGAGACAATGTCGACTTTTCGCCCCCGCGCATTACCGTCACGCGATTATAAAGGCGAAGGGCTACGCCGAGACAATCGAAGCCCGGGCCAAGATTGGAAGTGCTGGCCGGAACACGAACCGTGACTTGTGGCATATTCAACGAAAAAAGCGGGATGGCTCGACGTCGGCAGAGTGTAGCGCGCTCAACCGCCCGGGCAAACAGGCGATTCGGGCATTGCGACTTTTTTCCTAATCCGGCTACATGAGACCCGCCGCATGATGAAAAAATCCGAGTGGATCGATTTGGCGCTTCTGCGGTCCTTTGCCGCCGAAGGCACCGACACCCACCGACTCTGCACCGCGGATGATGGCTGGGTCGAACGATTCGGGCGCGATATATTGATCTCCTACAAGGAAGTCGCCGCCCGCGAACGTCTGACCCTCCAGCTTTACCTTTGGAAAAAGTCAGTCGGGTTCGACTTCCTCCGCATCTTCGCGCGTTTTCTCCCGAAGAAGAACGAAGAGCGCGAAAAACCGCACCTTTTCTTCGGCGACAAGGACGCGAACCTCGAAACCATCGCGCTGGAGCGCACCCTGAAGTTTTCCATCGATTTCGATGCCGGTTATTCGGTTGGCTTCTTCATCGACCAGCGCGAAAACCGCCACGCCTTGCGCCGAACCCCGTCGAGACGACTGCTCAACTGTTTCGCCTACACCTGCTCATTTTCGGTGGCAGCGGCCTCGGCCGGTGCTCAGACCGTTAATGTGGATCTTTCCAAGAAATCGCTCGCGCGCGGCCGCAAAAATTTCGCGCTCAATAGCCTACCCACCAACGACCACAAGTTCATCGCTGACGACGTTCTCACGGTCCTGCCGCGGCTCGCGCGCAAAGGGGAGAAATTCGATCTCATCATCCTCGATCCTCCGACTTTCTCGCGCTCTCCCCGCGGCCGCATCTTTCATGTGGAAAAGGATTTCGAGGAACTTCTCACCCTCGCTCTGGATCTGACTGAGCGGGGCGGGCGAATTCTCCTCTCCACCAACTGCTCGGGTCTGAACGAAAAGGGCCTGGAGGTCATGGCCCGATATTGCCTCAAACTCACCCGCAGAGCCGGAACAATTCATCGTCCGCCGCCGCCGCCCGACTTTCCTCCCGGGAGCGCGGCCAGCACAATTTGGCTGTCCTTACGTTGACCAGACGGCACGCCGACGCATACTGTATGAGAAACTTTATTTACCATGGCCAAACAATCAGTTGTCACATCAGAGGATTTCGCGGTCAGAGGTCTCCGCTATACGAAAGAGCAATTCGACGACGTGCTCGGTCAAACCGAAGCATACGTGCGTGAAAATCCCGGGCAGGCGCTGCTCTATTCCTTCGTCGCCGGCTATGTTTTGAATCGGCTCCCGGTCGGCCGAGTCATCGGCGGCCTGGTTCGTTTATCGGTCTTCGCCTTGAAGCCGGCCATCCTCCTCTACGGCGCGACCAGGCTGTATCAGGCTGCCCAGGACGAATAATTAGCGCCGTCCCACCGGGTCAGCTTCGCCCCGGACCGACGGGCTGATTATTCTCCGCGCGCGGAAGCGCCGGCCTTAGCCATCGAGGGTAAATCCGACCTTCAGCGTGACCTGCCAGTGGTTCACTTTTCCCTCTTCAATATACCCCCGCGTCTCCGTTACCTCGAACCAGCGCATATTTCGAATCGTCTTGCTGGCGCGCGCCAGGGCGTTCTGCACCGCCGCCTCCACGCCGTCCGGTGACGACCCAACCAACTCCAGCTTTTTATAAATGTGATCGCTCATCGGTCACTCTCCCGCCGGCCTTCTCTGAAGACAACTAAAAGTGCGCCCAGGGGCCGGAGGCCGCCGCACGCTCGCAACTTTCCATTGAGCGGCTACCGTCTGGTTGGTAGCGTCACTGACCGAACATTTTTCCATGCACGATAATATCGAGTCGCATCTGATTGAGAAACGCGTCTTCAAGCCGGCCAAGGCATTCGCGCGCGGCGCCCGCGTCAAGAGTCTGGATCAATACCGTCGGATGCACCGCGAATCGCTGGCTCATCCGGACCGGTTTTGGGCGCGCCAAGCCAGGGAGTTAACCTGGCGCACGCCTTGGAAGACGGTCGTGGAATGGAAGGCGCCTTTCGCTAAATGGTTCAGCGGCGGCAAGCTCAACGTCGCGGAAAATTGCCTCGACCGGCATCTGACCGGTCCGCGCCGGAACAAGGCGGCCATTATCTGGGAAGGCGAACCCGGCGAGCAGCGCACCCTCACTTATCAGCAATTGCACGACGAAGTCTGCCGTTTTTCCAACGTTCTGCTTCGCCACAAGATTCGGAAAGGCGATCGCGTCATTATTTATTTGCCGACCATTCCCGAAGCGGCCATCGCCATGCTCGCCTGCGCCCGCATCGGCGCGGTTCATTCGGTCGTGTTCGGCGGATTCAGTTCCGACTCCATTCGCGATCGCATTGCCGATAGCGGCGCGACCGCCGTCATCACGGCAGACGGCGGATACCGCCGCGGCCACATTTTGCCGCTGAAGAAAAATGTGGATGCGGCCTTGACCGGCAGCACTTCAATCAAGCGAGTATTCGTTTTCCGGCGGGCCGGGAACGAGATTGCCATGGAGAAAGGGCGGGACGTCTGGTGGCACGAGGAGATGGCGCAGGTCGACGCGAATTGCCCGGCCGTCGCGCTCGATAGCGAGCATCCTCTCTACATTCTCTACACCAGTGGGTCGACCGGGAAACCGAAGGGAATTCTGCACACCACCGGGGGATACCTCGTCGGAATCCATTGCACCACCAAGTATGTCTTCGATATTCGAGATGAAGATATCTACTGGTGCACGGCCGACGTCGGCTGGGTGACCGGCCACAGTTACGTCGTGTATGGGCCGCTTGTGGCCGGAGCCACCACCTTGATGTATGAGGGCGCTCCCAATTGGCCGGAACCGGATCGGTTTTGGAAGATCATCGAGCACCATCGCGTTAACATCCTTTATACCGCGCCCACCGCCATCCGCGCCTTCATCCGCTGGGGCGACGAATGGGTGAAGAAGCACGACCTCTCGTCGCTGCGCCTGCTCGGGTCGGTGGGTGAACCGATCAATCCGGAAGCCTGGATGTGGTATCACAAAAAAGTGGGCGGCGGACGCTGCCCCATCGTGGACACGTGGTGGCAAACCGAAACCGGCGCAATCATGATCACCCCTTTGCCCGGCGCCATCCCGACCAAGCCAGGCAGTGCCACGCTTCCCTTCTTCGGAGTCGATGCCGCGGTGGTGGACGAGCGCGGCCAGGAGGTGGCCCCGAACGTCGGCGGAAAACTGCTGATTCGCCGTCCCTGGCCCTCCATGCTCCGCTCCATTTACGGAGACAAGGAGCGTTATAAAAAACAATACTGGAGCGAGTACCAAGGAAACTATTTCACGGGAGACGGGGCCCGGCGCGACAAGGATGGCTACTTCTGGATCGTCGGTCGCATCGATGACGTCTTGAACGTGGCCGGCCACCGCCTGGGTACCTCCGAGATCGAGAGCGCGCTGGTCAGCCATCCCTCCGTCGCGGAAGCGGCCGTGGTCGGGCGCCCCGATGAAATCAAGGGACAGAGTGTCTGCGCCTTTGTGACCGTGAAGGCAAACATTGAGCCTACGGATCGTTTAAAATCCGAACTGCGGGAACATGTCGGCAAACATATCGGGGCCATCGCCAAACCCGATGAAATCCGTTTCGCCGAGGCCCTGCCCAAAACACGCAGTGGCAAAATCATGCGCCGATTACTCAAGGAGATCGCGAGCGGGAAAAAGGTGACCGGCGATACCACTACGCTCGAGGACTTTAGTGTTCTCGCGAAATTAGGCAACGCGGAGGAATAGATCGCGGGGACCTCTCGTCCCGGAACATTGTGAGCTTTATTCGCACAGGATTTCGCGAGATCGGACTAAAAGTCCGACGGCAGCGCACGCGCATCGCTCTTCGCCACGAGAAACGGCATTTACAGAAGAGCGAAATCAATCTCGGTCGTGAGGGAACCAGCCAGGCCGCGAATTTCCCGGAGCTGCGGAATGAAATCGTCGCGCTGAAAAAACTGGAGCAGGAACAAAAGGAAGTCGCGCTCCGGATCGCCCAGATTGAGGAGGGCGTTCGCAAGATTGAAGCGGAGCGGCAGAAGAATGCCCGCGAGCAAAATGAAACGATTGCGAAACTTGAACACGAAAAGAAGCCGATTCTGCAGCGCCGTAATGAAGCGAAGAGCGCCGCCGACATTTGCGACCGAGAGCTTTCCGGAGTGGATCGTCGGATCGAGAATAATGATGCCGCGGATCGTGATATCCTAAAGGAAATTTCCGCGCTCCAGGCGATCGAGCCGCCGCCATCCGATCTCGAGGCCAAATCGGCCAACTTAGGAGCGCGCCGCGCCCGTCTGCCGGACGAACGGGCGGAGTTGGTGCGGGCACGCCTGGGGAGCGCGGAAGCCTGCCGCCTGGCCAAAGAGAAACTGGCCGCGGCGGACGCTGAACTTTCCGCCATCGAAAAAAATATCGAAAACGTCCGGAGCGAATTCGAAACTCGTGACCGTACCTTGAACGAACAGATGCGCGCGCAGCAGGAGGCGATTCGCGAGGCGCGTGCCCATCATCAAACCGTGGAGGAGCGCAAGAACCCGGCTTACCTAAATATCGGTCGCCATCTCGCCACTCAGGGGATTGCGCCGCCCAACGCGCCGGACTTGCTGGTCCATGTGCAGCGCCATCGCACCGCCATGGATCGTCATCAGCAGCACTCCTCAGAGCTGGCCCTTCTCTCCGGCAAGATCGACAAACAGGAGCTGCGGAAATTTTATTTCACGGTCTTCTCCGTGCTCGTTCTGCTTCCGATTATTCTCTTCCTTGTTTTCCAGTCACCCATCCAGCGGGAATGGTTGCCGCAGGAAACCGAAGCCATCTTGTCCGTCAATGTCGACCGTTTCGACCGGGACGATCTGCCCAAGAGATGGCGCAAGGATCAGCCGGACGTCTGGGCCAATGTCTGGTCCGGGCTGGTCGGCGGAGCCACCACCGTGCCCGTGATCAATGTTTCCAAGGACGCGGCCCGCGTCACGCGAGCCATCGCCACCGATAAATCCGGCAAAGCGCGCGAATTCATCCTGCTCGAGGCGCGCGGCAACGTGACCCCGCTGATCCGCTCCATTGCGCAGGACAAAAGCTTCGAGCGCCACGCCGTCGGCGGCCTGGCCGTCTGGCAACGGCCCAATCTTTCCGTCGCCCGCATCGGCCCGGCCACGCTCGCAGTCGGCGCCGGATCCGAAGTCGATGAACTCATTCAGGTCCGTCTCGGCATCCAGGCCGATCTCAAGATCACCGGCCAGTTGTTCGATCGCTTCCAGGCGCTCGATCGGGAGAGCGCGTTACGCCTCATTTCGCGTGATCCACCTAATCTATCGCGCGCCTTTCATCCCATCTTTTCCCGCGAGCTGCTCGATTCCACCCAGCTGTTGGGCTTGGCCCTGACTTTACAGAATCCCATGCGAGCGCGGTTGCTCTTGAAACTTCCGTCGGCCGAACGGGCCACTCAACTGGCCCGCCAGATCCACGATGAGCCACAGCGCTGGTTGCGCTTGCAGGATTCGGATCAGTTGCTTTACAGCCAGGCACCCGAAGTTTCGCGCCAGGATGATAATCTCGAGATCCGTTTTAATGTTCCGGAAAATTCCATTCGGCTTCTTCTGCAGCGCATCGCGCGAAGTGATGCCCCGGCCGTTAGCGCCGCTCCACCGTCCGGCCCACCATGAGACGCTTGCTCTCACGACTGGCTTTGGTCTGGGCGGGCACCGCCGCCATCTCCTCCGCCTTCGCCCAGGAGAATGTGCCGCTGGTGGACATTCGGACGGTGGATCCCACCATCGTCATCGAACTTCGTTATGCCGGGTCTAACAACATTGCGGGCCACCCTCTTTATCCGCCCGGCATGCGCCCCCTCGTTCGGCCGGAAGTGGCGCAGCGCCTCAGCGCCGCCCAAAAGTTTTTGCACCGTTACAATTACATGTTGAAGATCTGGGACGCTTATCGGCCGAAATCGGCCCAGCTGGAGTTGTGGAAGGCTTCCCACAATAACGATTACGTGGCCGACCCGAACGCCGGGGCCGGTTCCCTCCATAGCTGGGGGTTGGCCGTGGACGCCACCCTCACGGATACCTGGCACCGTCCCATTGCTATGCCGACCGACTTTGACGACTTTACGCCAGCCGCCATGTGGAAATATCAGGGGACGGATCCAAGAGTTCGCGCTCATCTTTTCACCCTGCAGATCGCCATGCGCGATGCCGGATTCTACGGACTGCGCAGTGAGTGGTGGCATTTCACTTTGGAAACCTGGCAAAAATTTCTACCCCCGGAAGAAGTAAAACGTGCGCTCCAGACGATGGGACAGACCTGGGAAGGAAAGTTATGATGGAAACGCTGCTGCGCGATCTTCGCCAGCCCGAATACATTCACGTCCTGCTCAATCCCCTGCCCCTCTATGGATTGGCTTTGAGTCTGGTTGGCCTGGTCATTGCGTTCATCTCCCGCAGTCGCAAGGCGCAGATCGCCACCCTCGCCATCGTTTTCCTTAGCGCGCTCTCGGCCTGGCCGGTCGCGGAGTTCGGTGAGCGAGCCTACGATCCCGTTCTCTCGATGGCCGACGAACCCGGGCAGGCCTGGCTCGATGCGCACCGGGCTCGCGCCGAACAGTTTATTCCTTTTTTTTATGCGCTCGCGGCTCTCTCGGCCGCTGCGCTCGCGGCTCCTCTCAAATGGCCAAAATCATCCGGCATCCTGGCTGTCTCCGTCATCCTTCTCGGCCTGGTTGTGCTGGGCATGGGCGGTTATATCGGTTACGCTGGCGGGAAAGTCAGGCATCGCGAATTTCGTAATGGTCCGCCGCCGCCCAAGGCCGAATCCGCGCATTAATTGAAACGCGCGCGGGCTGGCGCGGAGTTTGACGCTTGACCCTTCGCGCCGCTCCACACAACTCTGTGCCTCGACCGTGAATACCGATTTGCAGCGCGGGGAGGATGAGGTTGCACACCACAGTGACGCTCTGAAAAGACAGCTCGGCTTGCGTGACCTTGTTCTCACCCAGATCGTGTTCGTGGTGGGCACCAGTTGGGTCGGAGCGGCCGCCAAGCTCGGTCCGTCTCATGTCGTCTTTTGGCTGCTCGCCATTCTTCTCTTTTACGTGCCGCAGGCCGCCGTGATCATTTATCTAAACCGGCTGATGCCTCTCGAGGGTGGGCTCTACCAGTGGGCCAAGTTCGGCTTTAACGAGTTCACGGGCTTCATGGTAGCCTGGAATTTGTGGATGCTGGGCATCACCGTCATGGCCATGAGCGGGCTCGTCGTGACCACCAACGTTTCTTACGCCCTCGGAGCGGCGGCGGCCTGGATGCAGGAGAGTAAATGGGTTGTCTCTCTGGTCAGCGCGGTCTTGACCGTCAGCCTGGCCGCTGTCGCAGTCCGTGGACTTTCGTTAGGCAAATGGGTTCACAATGTGGGTGGCCTCATCATGATCGCCACCTACGGCACGCTCATCGTTCTTCCTTTCCTCAGTCTGGCCCGCGGAGAGTTAAAGACATATCACCCGCTTGCTCTCGTTCTCCCCACGCTTTCGCTCATGAGCGTCAATATCTTCAGCAAAATGGCGGTCGGCGCCATGAGTGGATTCGAATACGTCGCGATCCTGGCGGGCGAATGCCGCTCCCCTGCCCGCACCATCGGCCGCTCCGTCCTGGTGGCCGCGCCTATCATCGCCCTCATGTTCATCCTTGGAACCAGTTCGGTCGTGGCTTTCGTTGGCAACGGACACATCGATTTGATCGGACCCGTTCCGCAGACGCTCAGTCTCGGTTTTAAAGCCTGGCCCATCGTCGGCGTGCTCGTCTCCGTGGCCATCGTTTTGCTCGCGGGTCGGGCCGTGGCCGTTATGAGTATTTACCTGGCCGGCAGTTCGCGCCTTCCCATGGTCGCTGGCTGGGACAGTCTGTTGCCGGCCTGGTTCAGCCAGCTGCACAAGCGCCATCGCACCCCGGTCAACTCCATTCTTTTCGTCAGCGGCGTGACCCTCGTTTTTTCTTTGGCCAGCTTGATCGGCGCGGGCGCCCAGGAAGCCTTTCAGGTCGTCGATAGCGCCGCCACTGTCTTTTATGGCATCGCCTATCTGGTGATGTTTGCCATCCCGCTGTGCGGCGCCGCCCGCATCCGGGGTGGCGCGCCCCTCTGGGTTCGAATCGCTGCCGCCTGCGGCCTGCTCATCTCTTTGCTCGCCATTGTCTTTACCGTCTTTCCGATCGTCGATGTGCAAAGCTCATTCATTTTCGGCGCCAAGATCATTGCCGTCTCTTTGGCGGCCAACGCCATCGGCGCGCTTATTTTTCTGGCTGATCGGAAGCGGCGGCGGCGCTCGGCGAACTAGCACAGTTCTCGACGATCCATCGCAGGTAGTCCGGCGATCCGTGAGTAATGTCCACAGAGAGAATCTCGGGTACATCGTAGGGATGAAGCTGCCGTAATTTTTCCTCAAAGAGACGGTAACTGCTCGAGGAGAGTTTAAAGAGAACAAGCGCCTCCCGGCTTACCTCCACCTTGCCCTGCCACCGGTAAATCGATTCTACGTGTGGAAGAATATTGCCGCAGGCGATCAGCCGCGCCTCAACCAGTTCCCGCACAATGTTCCGGGCCGTCTCTTCATCCGGGAAGGTGCTCAGCGCCAGCAACGCTTCCTTCGAGTCCATCGATCAGGCCGGGACCGCCGCGCCGTGCCGGCAAATCCAGCCGCCGCCCATGACCATGTCGCCGTCGTAAAAAACAGCCGCCTGCCCCGGTGTCACCGCTCGCTGTGGTTCGTGCAACTGCACCCGGGCTCGTTCCTTGTTGAGCGGCGTCACGGTGGCGCGCGTCCCCGGATGGCTGTAGCGAATCTTCACCGTCACCTCCGCCTTCTCTTCACCCTGTCGATTCATCCAGTTGCAGCGATCCACCTCAAACTCCTCGCAGGTGAGGTCCTCCACCGATCCGACAATCACGCGGTTGGTCTCGGGATCGAGATCGACCACGTAGCGTGGCTGAGGAGAGCCGCCTGGAAGCCCCTTGCGCTGTCCGATCGTGAAAAGTTCGATCCCTTCATGCTCCGCGACAAAGTTTCCGTCCACATCGTAAATCTCGCCCCGGTGAAATTCCGTCGCCGCCAGATGCGAACGAAGAAACGCCTTATAATCGTTGCCCGGGACGAAGCAGATCTCCTGGCTGTCAACCTTGTTCGCCACTTTCAACCCTAACGACTGCGCGATCCGGCGAATTTCAGGCTTATGCATCCCCCCCAACGGCGTCAGAGCCCGGCGCAGTTGCTCCTGGCGCAGGCTGAAGAGGAAATACGACTGGTCCTTGCGCGGATCCACTCCCTTGCGCAACACCGCGCCATCGCCCTGATGTTCAATGATCGCGTAATGCCCCGTCGCAATGTAATTGCACCCCAACGCTTCCGCCTTTTCCCACAGCTTCCCAAACTTCAGCTTCTCGTTGCACATCACGCACGGGTTCGGCGTCCGGCCCGCTTGATATTCACTCGCAAAATAGTTGATCACGGTCTGCTCGAATTCGTCTGCCTCATCCACCACATAATGTGGAATACCGAGAGAATGAGCGACCGACCGCGCGTCGGCCACCGCCTGCGGCCCGCAGCACTTGTCTTCCGCCCGCGAAATACAATCCTGAGGCCAGACTTTCATGGTCACGCCCACGACGTCGCAGCCCTGCTCGCGCAGGAGATAGCCGGCCACGCTGGAATCCACGCCTCCGCTCATCCCGAGCAAGACACGCTGTTTGGGGGTCGTCATGGAAGCGCAAGCCTCAGTCAGGTCCGTCCCCCGGTCAACGCCGAGCTGGATTCCCCCGGGGAACAGCCATCCAAATGTCTTAACACGCCAACGCATTGTAGAGGTGCTTGTGCCAAGCACCTGTTTAAATGGACAGGCGGTTGGCCCAACCGCCTCTACTCTCTTCGCGCCTGCCTCTTAGGCCTTCGTCCGCACGCTCACGAACGGGCTGTCACGCAGCGTAAATCGCCACGGGAAATGGGCCGACTTGGTGATGCCGATCCGCTTGTCCGCCACCCACTCGCAGGCTCCGCGCCGTCGCGACAAACCATGCTCCGGATCAACGCATAGATTCATTTCGTGATGCCGCCTGGTCATAGCGAGCGCCTGCGTCAGCTTGCCTGGCCCCGAACAAAGCTGGCGAATATCCTGCACTCCGCGGCGCTTTTGCATCAGCGGGATTCCCCCCGTCGGTCGCAGCGCCCGGAACAACACGAACCCATCGGTGTCGCCTTTGACCAGCACATTGAGCATCCAGTGCATGCCGTAACTGAAATAGACGTAAGCCGTGCCCGCATCGTTTCGCTCCACAAAGGCGCGCGCGCTGGGCCGGACAAACGTGTGAGCGGCCTCGTCGCCCAAAGCCGCGTAGGCCTCCGTCTCAACCACGACGCCGCGGCATGGACCCCAAATGAGTTCCGCTCCGATGAGCTCGCGCGCGCAGGTCAGGGGATCACGACGAAAGAACTTCGCCGGAATCATTCGCCATTTTTCAGCCGTTGCGACCCAGACGCTTCAGCGGATAAACGGAGCATTGAACACTTCATCCTTACGTTTGTAGTAGACCGGCAGGGTCACTTTACAGGCGACCGGTTTTCCGCCGCGGAACGCCGGAATAAATCGCGCTTTGCTGATGTCGAAGGCAGCTCCGTCTCCGAAACCGATGAAGGGCGGTTCCTCATCGACAATATCCACCTTACCGACAAAACCCTTGTCGGTCACTTCCACCGCCAATTCCACAGCACCATTGACTTCAACGGGAGCTTCGCGCTTCGCTGGATAATGCCAGCCGCTGAATTTTGATTCATTCCCAAAAAAAAGCTGCGGTCCGACAAAATCACTTTCCTTCTTAAGTTCCTCCGTCTCCTGATTTGCAAAAATGCGGAGCCGCGGCTTGCCCTCAATGACCGCGAAAGTAACGGTCCCGTAAAAGATGGCGTCGACCGCGTTCCGATTATAAATGGCGGGGATAAACGTCGCTCCGATCAGTTCCTTCATCAGCTCGTTTTCAAGCAATTTTGAGTCGGGGGTGCCGCGATAACTCACGCTCCAGAAAACGTTGCCGGTCTTCTTCACCGTGCAGGTAAACATGACGGCGGCATCTTTCTGGCCGTTCTTGATCAACTCTTGCGTGTTAATCCGGTTGATCAAGGCGTCCGGGCCGCTTCCGACGAGAGCTGGACGATAAAGCGGGGCGTTCCCCGCCTGCTCGGGTTTGACGTCGATGGTCTGGGCCAGGCAAACGCTCAGCAACAAGAATGGGCTCAGGAACGAAAGTGCGAGGAAACGCATTGGGCAGATACGCAAGCGGAAGGCTTCGCTTTTGCAAGGCCAATCTCGGGTTCAGGCCGCGGTCGGCAGGGAAGATGCCATCACTCTATGCACCACCTGGTGGCGCCGGAAATAATCGATCACCGCGTCTCGCGTCTGCACGTCGTGCGGGCGGCACTGGGTCGCGCCGTTCTCGAGCAAAGTTCTCAATTTCATGAAGCGATGCCCGGCACTGCGCGAATCGAAGGTATTGAGCGCGATGACATATCGCCGATCGCGCTCGAGCGGCCTCCCCTCACTAAACGTGAGCGCAGTCACCTTGCGCTCCACCCCTTCGCCCGCTGTCCTGACATTGAATCCGAGCAGGCTGCGTCGCTCCCGGCTGGCATAGGTCTCCTCCATCACCGCCTGGATTTCTGCCGGGGTCAGCTCAGCCGTCACCAGGTAATTTTCATAAGGAATGATGCGCCAGACATCGTTCACGGTCTTGGGACCCGCCGGGACATCGTTGGTGTCATCAAACAAACCATGTAGAGCCCCATCCACTTTCACGCCTCGCTCGCGTAAACATTCCATGATCGACGCACCGATCAGGCGCTCGACGTCGGTTGGTTCAGCGCCGCGCGCGCGAACCGACAGCGTCTCGGCCAGTTCCCCGATAGGCGTGGCCAGAATCGCGTCCGACTCGGCCAGTTCGGTTTTCGCGCGGGACAAGACGATGTGATCGAGAGGGATGTGGTTCCCCATCCACTCGCACTGGGCCTGCCGGCGCAAAAGACGCTTCGAGTTGCGATCGAAAACGAGGTCTACCCGGCCCACATGAATTCCGTAGTGATTCGCTTGCGTCAGCAGAACGCCATTGGTCAGGCGGCTCGGGATATTTTGATGCGTATGACCAGCCAGAAAGACCGCGACGTCGGGGAATTCCGCCGTCAAGGATATGACGTTATTCGCAAAATCATCTCCGCCCGATCTCATCTTCAATCCCATGTGGCCGGCCAGCACGATCGCATTTGCCCCTTCGCTCCTCGCCTTGATCATGGAGCGCCGAACCGCCTCGGCCGGGTGCGGAAAGTCGAGCCCGCTCAGGTACTCCGGCCTAAACCAAAACGGCATGCCGGGAGTAGTCAGACCCACAATCGCAACCCGGATGCCTTCGATCTCCTTGATGATGTAGGGAAGAACTCGGGCCAGAGGATTTTTTGCGTCGCTGATTTCTCCCGGCGCTTTTCCTTCCAGCCAGGTGTTCGCCGCCAGCACTGGCATGCGTGAGGCCTGCAAAGCGCGTCGGAAAGCCTCCATGCCCCAGTCGAACTCATGGTTGCCAATGACCCACGCGTCGTAACGCAGGTGATTAAACAGATCGATCATGAGCTGACCCTTGCTGCGCAAGCCCACGTCGGTGCCCTGGTAAACATCACCGACATCGACCAGGATCGTGTTTCGATTGTGGCGGCGCCACCGGCGGATCTGCGTCACGCATCGAGCCAGCCCGCCTACATCCGGCGTTCCGTCATAATCAGACGTCGGCAGGATATGCCCATGCAGGTCGGTCGTGTGCAGGATGGAAATAGTGACTGCGTCGGAACGGAAAAGCTGAGCCGCGCGCGCCATCACTGGGACCGCGCTGACAGCACTGGCCTGGCCTAACGTCTGCAAAAATGCCCGGCGGCTCCACGACTTCACCCGCTCGTTATCCCAAAGATTCCACGCCGCCGCGACACTAAAATCGGTGACCATTCCACCGCATGTCTTCTCTCCCTGAACTGTAGTCGCCTCGCTCTGTCGAGGCGGGGCCGTAAAGCCAGACCCTGCCACCGATGTTGAAGAGGCGGTTGGGCCAACCGCCTACCCTTTGAAATAGGCATCCGCCGCGGCTGCGCCTAAACTGTCCGCCGCGTCAGATCGGATCCAAACCTTCTCCCCGCTGTTGTGGTTTCGGCCTCATCCGGCTAAAACCACATCATGGATCTTGCAGGCATCGACCATCTGGCCATGAGCGTGACCGACGTCGAGCGTTCGACTCGTTGGTACATGGACGTTCTCGGATTCGAACGCCGCTACGAGGGAATGTGGGATGGAATTCCTGTTTTTATCGGCCAAGGCCCGACCGCCATCGCACTCTTCCCGCTCGAAGCAAAAGCATCTCGGCGATCCTCGAACCCAGCCGGCCCGCAAATGTTACATCTCGCTTTTCGGACCAGCGCCCACGGCTTCCAGGCCGCTCAACGAGAACTGCAGCAACGCGGTATCGCCTGTGCCTTCGAGGATCACGGAATCGCACACTCGATCTATTTTTGCGACCCGGACGGTCACAAACTCGAGATCACGACCTACGAATTGCCGCGCCCGTAAACACGCGGTTCTTTGCCTACCGCCTCAAACGCCAGCCCAGCAGGAGGTTCGCTTTGCGAACTTTACAGCTGTCACTGACCAGGGTGAAGGCGAGTTCGGGGCCGGTCCGCTTGAAGTGGTAAACGCCATCCCCTTTGCAATCCTTCGGCATCATCCCACCGATGCTGATGATCGTCATGGTGTCCCCGGTCACCGTGTATTTGCCCCACGCGTCGCGCTTGCCGTCTCTCGTGAAATCCACGTCAAATGTACCGTCGCCCTTGATCATCCAAACCGCGCCCGTTCGATTGGCCCACGTCCCCACGACGGGCGACGCTTTTCGGTGGGAGAACCAGGCGCAGCCGGGCAAAACAACCAGCAGCAGCGCGCTCGCCAGCATTCGAAGCACCCGTTGATTGCGCATCGATGGATCGTGGCGATTGGGACAACCTAATTCAAGCGAGATCAAAGACCCTGCTCAAAAACAAGGCGGCGTCCGGCCATCGCTCAGGCCGTTCGACCGCAGCAATTCTTGAACTTCTTTCCACTGCCGCAGGGACACGGATCATTCCGTCCCACCTTTGGCATGGTGCGGCGGACCGGCAAATCGAGCGTGACCTCGTCCGCTCCATCTCCATTCCCGCCGACGGCGACCGCTCCGACGGGCTGGGCCTGGCGGGCGCGCGCGGGCGCGTTGGCCGTGGGTGAAGTGGGCGCGTGCTCCCGCAGCAGAAACTGCGGCAACGTCGCGAGGAAATTTTCGAAGGCCTGCAGATTGGAGGTGCTGCGAAAGAGATTGTGCAGCACTTCGTTTTTAATATTGGCCATGAGCTCGACAAACATGTCGTAAGCCTCGGTCTTGTATTCGATCAATGGATCCTTCTGCGCGTAGCCCCGCAGATAGACGCCTTCGCGCAGCGCATCCATGGCGTAAAGATGTTCCTGCCAGAGCCGGTCGATCGCGTTCAGGATAATGTAGCGCTCAAGGCTTTTGACGGCGGACGCCTCTTCATGGCTGGACTTGCGCTCGTAGGCTTCCTTGATACGGTCGATCAGGAATTTGGCGTTGGCATCAACCGTCCGCGTCTCGAACTCGGCGCGCTCTTTCGTTAGGCCAAGCGGAAAAGTGGTGTTAACCCAGTGAATCAACGCGCTGTACTCGGGCTCCGCCTCGTCTACGTGCTCCTTTACCCTGGCCGGAACCGCTTCATCGATGACTTCATAGATCAAGGTGCGCGGATTTTCCGAGTCGATCACCTCGTTCCGATAGCCGTAAACGACTTCGCGTTGATTGTTCATAACGTCGTCGAAATCCAGGGTCCGCTTGCGCTGCAGGTAATTCCGCTGCTCCACCCGTTTCTGGGCCGTCTCGACCGACTTGTTTAGCCAGGGATGTTCCAGCTCCTGGCCCTCCTCCAGGCCGAACCGCTCCATGATCCTGGTCATGCGATCGGCCGCACCGAAGTTGCGCATCAGGTCGTCTTCGAAGCTAACATAAAAACGCGAGCTGCCCGGATCCCCCTGCCGCGCGCAGCGGCCGCGCAACTGCCGGTCGATTCGGCGGGACTCGTGCCGTTCCGTGCCGATGACATAGAGACCGCCGCGGTCCGGAACCGTGCCACCGAGCTTAATGTCGGTGCCGCGACCGGCCATGTTCGTGGAAATCGTCACGGTGCCCGCCTGGCCCGCACGCGCCACAATCTCCGCTTCCTGCGCGTGATACTTGGCGTTTAACACATTGTGCGGGATTTTTTCCCGCTTCAGCATGCGGCTCAGCAACTCGGACGCTTCCACGCTAACGGTACCGACCAGGACGGGCTGCTCTTTGCCGTGGCGTTCCCGAATCTCGTTAATGACCGCGTTGTATTTTTCGCGACGCGTCTTGTAGATGCGGTCGTTATGATCTTTTCGCGCCACCGGCTGGTTCGTCGGGATGACGTTGACGTCCAGTTTGTAAATGTCGTGGAACTCGGCCGCTTCCGTTTCGGCCGTGCCGGTCATGCCGGCCAGCTTTTGATAAAGCCGGAAATAATTCTGAATCGTGATGGTGGCGAGGGTTTGCGTCTCGCGGTCGATCTGCACGCCTTCCTTCGCTTCCACCGCCTGGTGCAGCCCGTCGCTCCAGCGCCGCCCCGGCATCTTGCGGCCCGTATATTCATCCACGATCACGACCTTATTTTCTTCGATGACGTATTGGACGTCCTTCTCGAAGAGGCAGTAGGCGCGCAAGAGCTGGGCGATATTGTGAATGCGCTCTGCCTGCACGTCACAGTGCTGCTGGCGCTCGGTTTTGGCCCGCTCCTTTTCATCCGCAGAGATATCCGGGTTGAGATCGATATCCGTAAATTCGCTGATCAAATCCGGTAAAACGAACGCGTTCGGGTCGTCCGGATTCATGAAGGAGCGGCCTTGCTCGGACAAATCCG
>JBBRDU010000027.1:0-34487 GCA_038203615.1 Chthoniobacterales bacterium | reverse complement strand
GATCTACGAGACATTCCTCGGTACCGTCGAAGTCATCGTTGGCCTGCTTATTTTGTTCAGGCGAACGACTGCACTGGGCATCGTGCTGCTTCTTCCGATCATGGCGAACCTGGTCGTCATCAACATCATCTTCAACGTCGGTGCGCTTGGCTCCGCGATTCCTCTGTTGCTGGCGGGCCTGATCCTGTTGCTCCTGCATTTTCGAAGGCTTAAACGCTTCTTCTGGGACCGCGATGAAACGACGTCGCACAGAAGGATTACTCTTCGGGCGATTCTGCCGAAAGCGATTGTCACACTCGTGGGCGTCGCTCTCGCGTCGACGATTCTTTACAACAATAAATTGAGATACACGCCGGATCCGGCGCTCCGGGGCGCATGGACGTTCACGGAAGGTTCACCGCTGCAGCGCATCTATTTTGAGATCGGACGCACCTGCGTGATCCAGGAAAAGGCGGGTGCGCTGCACTTTGCCCGGTATCAGACGGAAGGGAACCAGTCCCTGACCGTGACGGAAGACGACTCGCTCCTGAATTGGCAAAAGCGCCCCTACCATATCGACAATGATGTGCTGGTGCTAACCGCAGAGAGCGGCAAGGAAATGTTACGAAGACAACACTCAACTTCCACACTCTCGCCGGATAGTCCGTGATCACTTCGTATCGGATTCCAACAATTGATGGGCCACAAGGATGTGGCCACGACCATGATTTACACGCATGTGCTCAAGCAACATGGACTAGGAATCAAGCGTCCTTTAGATCGGCTCGCTGGTCGTTAGGCGCCATCGCGTTCTAATCTTCAGGTCGCTGAACTATCTGCAAACGCAGGAATTCATTGCCCTTGTGAGCATGACTCGCAAAAAGTGCATGACTCGCCACCGTGGAGCCTAGCCCGTTCACTCCCCTTTTGTCATTTGCAGCTGATTTTCGGTAGAAACGGCAGCAGAAAGTTTTGATTTCTCCCGGGGCAAACCCCCTCCATACCCATTTTGACATTCGCTCTAAATACAAGGTAGAATCGCAGGAGCTTGCCTTCCGCTTCTGCAATGCGGAACTGCTCTGTCCCGCGCACGATCGCTTTTAGTTTTTGAATCTGATCGCTCTGCTCATTGATGAGCAATTTCGAGTAACCGACGATGTCGATGAACAAGACGTGACCAATCTCAAGTTTCACGTCTGAGGAAGGCTCGGACGGCATGAGGTTTCGTTCTATCTGAAAACTCGAGATTCAACGAGCCTATTTTGGCCCGACCACTTTCTGCACAGAAACTGCGGAGCCTACGGGGCTCGAACCTTGCCTAGGGGATTGGCTGCGCGGATGTTCGCCTCCAGTTTGAGAGCTTCGCTTTGAACCCTTGCGCGTAACGCGCCCCACCGGTCAAACCCCCAAGGGGGTTCTCATCCCTCTCCACTTTGCGGTAGCAAAGTGGAGCCTAGGGGATTCGAACCCCTGACCCCCGCAATGCCATTGCGGTGCTCTACCAACTGAGCTAAGACCCCCCTGAAGAACCCCTGATTGTAGGTTTGCAACGGCAGATTGCAACTCACTCTCGCGTAGTGCCGGCCACTTTCTTCTCGCGAAAGAGGGCACACGCCGAAAATGCTTTTGCCGTTCTCCCGGAGAAAGCCCATCATCACCGGACTTCGCATGAAACGGGCTCGTCTACCCTGGATTTGGATCATCGCTCTTGCGCTGGGCATTCTGCTCGTGCTGCTCGCGTTCTGGATGGACGGGCCGGTTCACGCCTGGCAGCAAAGGCATAACTGGAAAAACATCACTCTCCTGCGGCGCTACGTGACACGGGCCACCGACTGGCCTTCCCATGTCATCGCGGGTCTGGCGCTTGCCGCTTTGGCCTGGCGGCGCGGCAATCAAAAGTGGACAAGAATTTTCATCGCCATGGTCGCGGCCGCCGCGTTGGCGGGAACATCCGCCTACGCCTTAAAAGTGACTACCGGCAGAGTAAGGCCCTCGGTCAAAGTCGAAAAAGGCTGGGGCAAAGAAAGCATGAGCTTGCGCCAGAATTATCAATCGTTTCCGTCCGGTCACACCGCGGTCAGCACCGGATTTTTCGCCGTCTTATTCCTGGCCAGCTGGCGCATCGGTTTATTGTGCCTGCCCATCCCGATCTTCGTCGCGTTCACCCGGGTTTTTCTGGGCGCCCATTATCTGTCCGACGTGGTCGCCGCCATTGTCCTGGGAATTTGGAGTGCCATGTTGATTGCGCACTTCATGCTGGACGCAAAAGCCCGATCTCCCGCACCCAATCTAACTTGAGGCCCGTGGGAACCTGAGTCGGGCAGTCAGGCGAGCCAGAAGCAGTTGCCGGTGCAAGCGACCATACGGCGCCGGCAACTCAGGCGGCAAGCAGGCAAACGTTCCGTAGCCTCGGGCCCGTTTTCCCAGAAAAGGATCTCTTTCGTCATCCAGCGAACGGAAATGTTGAAACGAAGGGTCATCGCCGAAGAAAGCTTCAGGCCAATGGTCAGCCACGAATTTTCTGGCGGGATTCTCCGGCGGAAAATCGTGCATGAAAACGAGGCACGGCAGCTCCGTGCGGAGAAGCTGCAAGGCGAGACCGACGGCGTTGAAGTCCTTTGGCCCATCGATCAACACCGCATCACCGCTTTGCAGATAACGCGGCAGGACTTTGCCGGAATCGCCGGACAGCAGAGTCACGTTCCGATAAAGCTTTAACTTTTCTTCGGCCTCCACGGCGTTCGGCCCGGACGAATCCAGTTCGACGCTGATGATTTGCGCTTGTGGGAAACAACGCGCCAGAATGCTCGTGCTCTTGCCCCGGCCACGTCCTGATTCGAGGATTTGTTTGGGAGCGTACGGTTTGACCGCGGCAAAAAACAAAAGCATCTCGCTTTCCCAAACGCCTCCGAATCCGGCTTCGGGCACGATCCCGGTGATAGCCGCTCGATACTCCGGCAGCAAATCATTGGCCCGCTGTAAGACCACGCTCCTATGGAACGGAGCAGTCGATTCGGTTCTATGAGCCATCTGAAATGCGTGCGTTCATTACAACCACTTCGGGTTTGAAACCGCAACCAACGAAAGCGTCAGTGCCGGAAACCGCTGGAGAATGAGTAGGCGCGGGATTTAAAGAATTCGTGAATCCCCTCCCCGCGAATCGGTTTAAGCCAATGCCGCAGCCGCCGCTGCACGCGTAATTCATATCCAAATTGCGGCATCAAATCGCGGCAGTGCCATTCGATCCAACCAATTTCATCCTCGCCAATTTCCCGTTCCCAGCGCGTGGCCGGTTCGCTGCTCACTTCGGAAAAACGAGCGCCACTAGCCGAATTCCCCTCCCACAAGCGGCCGGCTTTCGTGGGGTGAAGGGAAACATCGGGATCATAGGCAATCTCGAGGTAATCGCAGATTTTGCGCGTCATGGCGGCGGGCTCGCGCACCAGTTCTTCGTAGGGAACGACCAGCCCCGGCACCTCACCATGGCGTACCTGGTTGGCCAAAGTGGCTACCGCGCGCCAGTGCTCGATGACGTAGTAAATGGAGAATCGCCTTGTCGTCACCTTTTGCTTGAGGGCAATCTGCGACGCCATGATGGCGCGGGGATCGCGCATGGTGACGAGGAGTTTGGCCTGCGGAAAGCGGGCTAGGATTTCCGGAATATAGTTTCGATTGGCCGGCGTTTTTTCGACCCAGCGCTTCACGCTCTCCAGCGGGATACCCAGCACGGTCGCGTAAGACTCCATCAATAGAACGAGCAAATCTCTTTGTTCGTTAGCCGGGTCGAAGGCGATGCGCTCGAAGGTGGCGAGAAATTGTTCTTGCGGGAAATCCGCGTAATCATGCTTGTCCGGTCGATTCCGGCCGCCGAACAAAATCTTCGCGTAAGATTGGGTGGTGAGATAATCAAACTGGGCGCGGCGACCAGCCGCTCCATGTTTCGTCAGAACGGTCGAGAAGTAATCGGTGTCCTGGGGAAGAGCGAGAAGCTCGGGATGACTATCGAGCAAGGCCCGCAGGAGGGTGGTGCCGGATTTGGCCTGCCCGGCGATAAAACAGGCTCGCTGATCGAAAGGCAGGGATTGAATCGAAGGCATGATGGAAGGCAGCGGCATTGCCGTCGACCAAGAAACCACTACCGAGTAGGCCACGCAACTTGGATGGACCTGGCGGTTGGCCCAAGTCTGGACGGCACCGGGACTCGAGCTCTCCCTTTTTAGGGTAGAGCTCGCGCCCGGCTGAACTGGACTTCAATCGTTAGGCTAGAAGTTGATGACAATGTTCTGGTTGAAGTCGCAGGTATCGACGTTGAAGGCGATAGCCTTGATCATTTTGTGGCCGGCGATCTTGGTCTGAACGGTCAACTGGTAACTGCCTGGCAGGAGTTGAACCGGGTTGGTCACCCCACCCCATTCGCGATGGAATTGGAAGGGCAGACAAGGTCCAGGGGCGTTCTGGAGCAGAACGTTTCGCTGGGTATCGTTCACCACGATCCCGGGCTTGGCCTGCCTTTTCTTGACGAATTTGAGGTAGATCTTGTCCACGCTGGGCAACGGCACTCCACCTGAGGTGACCAGGAGCCTCGCTCCCGTTTTAACCCCCTCGCCGCAGAGCGATCTAATGACCGTACTGGTCGCGTGAGTCACGGGGTCACTTTCGTAGGTCACGGAGATCGTGGCATGGCGGTTCCGATCGATCGCGGTTGGCGCAAAAATCAAGGCGAATGCGCCTTCCCCGGCGGCATGCCCCGGTTCCAGCACGATCGGGAAGGAAGCGATGCCCGAGAACGAGAAATCACCAGGGTTCGCTCCGCCGATCACGATGTTGGTGATCTTGAGGTTGCAGTTTCCCGCGTTCGTGATCGGGAATTTCAGCTGCGAATTACAAGCACCGAGACTTTGGATAACGGTCGGCGGGAAGGTCTGGTCCGGTGGGACGGCGATGGAGGCCGACGCCGTGTTGGCCGTTACAGTCAGCGTGGCGGTCGGGTTGACCGGATCGTCCCCGGTGATGACCAGGGTGCACGATTTCGGCCCGGGCGACGTCGGGGTGAAGCGGATTACCAAATCGAGACACGAATCATGGCTAATCGTGGTCGGGAAAGGATTGTTGACGATGGTGAAGTCCGGACAGGCGCCCGAGAATGCCGCGCTCGCGACGTGCAGGTCGCACTTGCCGGTGTTGCAGATCGAGATCGTCTTTTCCACCACACCTCCGGCGCAAACGTCACCGAAAGTGGTGGAGCCGGTCACTTGCATCACCGGGGGTGGCACGTTGCCGGCGACGGACACAGTTTTGGTCGGCGTCACCGGATCATTACTGCTCACCGTCAGGATGGTTGTCTTCGCGCCTAGGTTATCGGGAGCGAATCGAATCGGCACTTGAATCGAATCACCGGAATGAACGAGGAGCGGGAATAAGACGACCGAAGCCACCTTAAAGTCGGTCGACAACGAGGTGATGAGACTGACCGAGAGGTCGCAGGCCCCGCTATTGGCAATGGTCAGGGCCAGGTCGTTGAACGAGCCGAGGCAAACGTCACCGAAGTCCCCGGCATTAGCAATGAGCGTGGTGATGACTGGATCTCCGCGCGTCCCGGTAGCGCTGAGATCAAAGAAGGGCACAGCCGGATCATTGCTCGAGATGCGAATGGTGGCCTGCTGGGCTCCAGCCGTGGTCGGGGTGTAGCGCACGCTAAAGTCGACCTCGGAGTTGGGGCTGATGACGAGAGGGGTGGCGGGATTAGGCAGGACGGTGAAGTCGGCCGAGCCGCTGAGGCGTTGCACGCTGTTGATGATGAGGTCCGATGTCCCCACATTAAACACCTGGATGATAAGGTCCTTCGTTCCGCAGGCCGTCCCGAATTGCAGCCCGCTCTGCGCATTGACGGAAATGACGGGGCCGCTGGCTGACGCCAATTCAAAGGCTCCGCGACCGAAAGTGGCCGCTCGCAGAACGCCGGCCGGCCCGTTGATCGTCAGATCCGTCACGGGAACGTTAGGCAGGTGAAGATCGTCCAGCACACTCCAGTTCGCACCCGTGTCGATCGAACGCAGCACTCCTAAATCGTTCCCGACATAAATGGTAGTGGGAGACGTCCCGCCATCCAGAGCGATGGCGCTGAAGGGCACATTCACAGCCGGCGAAATATCAGCCCAAGTGCTGCCGCCAATAGTCGTGCGAAAGACATGGCCGGTGCCAAACCCGTCGAGCACGGCGTAAATGACGGCGGAATCATTTGGATCAAATGCCACCCGGATGACATCTCGGCCGGGCAGATTTCGGGTAATATTTGTAAAAGTAACGCCAGTCGGCGGACCGACCGTGGCGGCAAGCGCATTGGTGCTGACCCAAACCTGCCCGCGAACGCCGACCACCACATTGTTGGCATTGCCGGGGGCAACGTTTACTTCACCGACGCGATTGCCAAAGGTGTTGAGGTTTCGGAAGGTGCCGCCTGTGTCCATGGTCTGGAAGAGCGAGCTGTTGCCACTCACGTAAAAGAATCCGTCGTTATTCGGATCTGAATTGACTGCGTGAACCTGGACGCCCCCGTAAATGCCGCAGTCCATTTCCGCATCGGGGATTTTTCCGGCGCCTGAGGCCAGCTGGCCTCCCCAGGTCGCGCCGCTATCCCCCGATCCGAAGACCTGCGTGCAAGGGCCCCCATAGAATCCGCCGGAGTGATAAGCTTTACTCGGATTGACCGTGTCGAAGGCAAAGTCCCACCCGTCACCGCCTTTGGTATCTGTCCAGGTCGGCGTTCCGGTTGTTCGAACCGTCCCGTTATCCTGCAGACTTCCCTCCGTTACGCTGGCCGTGGCGTCCTTCCGCGTGTCGAGATTGTAAAACAAGGTTGTCTGCAATCCGCCGCCATTAATGGTCGGTAACGGCCCGCCCGTTCCGCTCCAGTTCGCACCCCCATCGAGTGATTTCCAAATACCGCCGTCGTTCCCTACCATGACAATGGACGGAGTCGGCGAAGGCTGCCTGGCAAAGACCCAGTTCGAATGGAAATCGGGATGCATGCCGCCACCGATAGCGGCAAAATTATTTCCGGAATCGGTCGACTTGGCATAGCCAACCGTTCCGAGATAAATGATATCGTTCGCTCCATCGCCGGGGGAAGCGGGGTCCACCCCGAAGGAAAAGCTGTAACCGCCCTGCGTTCCGGTCGGGATACCCGCACTTGTTTGCTTGTTCCAAGTCGCGCCCCCGTCGGTGCTGCGAAAAAGTCCCACTGGATCCCCCACGCCACAACCGGCCACGGTGCAAACCCCTTCCATACTGGCGTAGATCACTTGAACTCCAGCCGGATTGGCGGGCGCGGTCGGCGGGGCCAAGGCGACCAAAGTCTGACCCAACGTGCTGTTGGCGGGAAGCGCTCCAGCCACTCCCGGGGTGGTGGCGCTCAATATTTGTGTCCAATTCTGCCCACCGTCGGTTGATTGACGGATGCCGCTGCCGCTGACGCCGGCATAAAGGATGCGATTGGCCGCTGGCGACGTGCTGTCCACCACAAGTGATCGCACATCCCCCGCTCCATTGGTTCCCGCGGTCCAGTTCTTGCCGCCGTCGGTGGAACGAAACAACCCATTGGTGGCGGCCAAATACAATATGTTTCCATTGCTCGGATCGACCAGGATGACATTGATCGATTGGCCGGCAAAAAGGGCCTGGGCATTCCCGACGTTGCCGGCTGGAACACCCGACCCAAGGACGATCCAGCTGCCCCCCGCATCCGTCGATTTGAGAATTCCTTTTGAGATATTCAAGACGAAACGGCCGCTCGTTCCCGCGTAAATCGTGCTGGTGTTGCTCGGATCAATGGCAATCGCACTGGGCTCCCCCGTTCCTAACGAAGGCTGCTGATCGAAAAGAGGCGTCCAAGTCGTTCCTCCGTCGGTCGTCTTCCAGACGCCGCCGCCGGACGAGCCTTGATAAACCACGTTTGGATTATTGGGATTGATCGCGATCGAGCTGACCCGGCCGTTGACCTGACTGCTTCCCTGCTGCAGAGGGTTGGGCCCAATCGGTGTCCACATCACGCCATTCAGGCTGCTGGCCGCCGGACCGGTGGTTTTTGCTTTTTGTCCTGGGCGCGTCACGCCTTGGGCGCGCGGAAGTTTCCGCCATTGCTCAAAGGCCTGATCATAAACGTCGGAAGGAAGGCGTTGACCGGCCTGATCGAAGGCCCGCGACTCGTAAAATGCGTTTTCACGATCATGATGCTTTTTCGACGCATCGGGTGAACTCGAAACGGATGGCGCCGGGCCCGATTGGGCCGGAAGAATGATGGTTGCGAGCGCCAAAGCGCCGAGGACCTGCAGTTTGAAAACACGAACCGGACGTTGCTGTTTCATGGAAATCTCCTGTGCTGCGGACCTCCGCGTTTTGCTGTTTTACTTTCCCCTTCAGACCACCGGGTTAGATTCGGCTTGTCAATACTATTTACGCTAGGCACGCATCTCGCCAAGGTTCTGCATCCCCCACCAGCAGGCCGTTCGAAGTCTCCCGCCAGGCTGCCGCCGGCCAGGTGGAAGGCTTCGGGGCCTCTTCCAGGCCGAAAGACTCTTTCCGGCCCCCCCGAAACCATGCCGGTATTCGGCGAGAGTGTGCGAGAGTTAACAATGAAAGTCGAACTCGTTAACGCTGCCGCCAAAATTGTTGAGAATCCCCAGATCCTGGTCAATGTCCTCAGGCGGCGGGTTCGGCAGCTCGCCATGGGCCATCGCCCCCTCGTGGAATTCGCTGTCGGGCTCGGCCTGGCCGATATCGCTCTGACGGAAATTGCGGCGGGCAAGATCACTTTCGAATCCACTCTCGGCCAAAACGGGAAACAGACGGTAGTCCAGTTCCCGGGGGTCATTGTCGACCAGCAAAAGCAGGGGAAAGCCGCCTAGACCGATCGCGAGCGGACGCGCCGCTCCTTCTCCTTAGCCGGGCAAGCCCACCACCGAGATCCTGGCCCGCTCGGCCTCTTCGAAAATTAGATCCTTCTGTAGCAGAAGGGTGCGATTGGCTTCGACTGCCACCGCGCGGAGTTTTGCTTCCGCCGCAATCTTGATCGTCTCCGGTCCGATGACCGGCACGTCGAAGCGCATATCCTGGTTGGGCTTTGCGACCTTCACCAAAATGGCGCCCTCGCCCGCCAGCTTTCCCCCTCGTCGAATCGTCTCATTGGTGCCGTCGAGTCCCTCTACCGCCAGCACTGTGCCAGTTTTAACGACGACACTCTGTCCGATATCAAGCCGCGAAATCTCTTTGGCGATTCTCTGTCCGAACTCGATGTCTTCCCTCTCCCGCTCGGAAAGGGTGGGCCCGGCCATCACACCGTCCGCGGCCAGATGATCTTCCAGAAAAGTCGTGGCAGGCAGAAGTTGCACATCGGCCTTGGCCAGTTCAGCGGCGATAGCGGCAAAGATGGTCTCGGCATTTCGTTCTTTTAAGCGCGCCAGGATGAGAAGCGCTTTCCAATCGGGCCGCAGATCGAACAGATTTTTCGGCGCGATTTGGCCGGCCATGATGGCGTGGCGAACGCCTTGGTCGCGAAAAAATTTGAGCAACCGATTGAGTTGCCCCACCCGGAGCCATTCGAAATGGTCCACCTTGCCGGCCAGGCTTGGATCGGTCTCATTCTCAAAGGCGGCCGCGCAGATGGTTTTGACGCCGGCCGAGCGTGCCGACTCCGCGAGCATCTGCGGATAAATCCCGTTGCCGGCAATGATCCCAAGTTTGTCCGGAACGTTCACGCAATCAGATTAGACATGTCCCGCCGCCGACGAGAAGCAAAACAGCAGAGAAAGTGAAAGCGGGTGGAAGCTGCTTCCACCATCGGCCTAACCGGAAGGGCGTCGGCGTTTGACGTGCAATTGCGCCAGCGCCTTCGACAAGCTCGCCTGGATGGCCGCGACCTCCTCCAAAGTGTAATCTTCTTTCATGGCCGCTTTCGCGCTCTCGAGTGCTTTTTCCACCGCGGCTTCATCGATATGAGCGGCCTCCAACGCCATATCAGTCAGAACCGAGACACTCTCTCCCGTAATCTCGACGAAGCCTTCCCCGACCGCTAAAAAGGTTTCCTTGCCATCCTTCAGGACGCGCAGCTCACCCGGCTTCAACGTCGTGAGCAATGGAATGTGTTTCGGGTAGACACCCAGATCGCCTTCGGACCCCGGCAACGTCACCATTTCGACGTCTTCCGAATAAACCTTCGCTTCCGGCGTTACAATTTCGAGTCGCAGCGTAGCCATAAAGTTTTCGATTCTCGATTTTTGATTTTCGATCTACCACCCGGCCTGAACGAGATGCAAATGAAAGACCGAACGCAGCTCTTGGCGCGGCGCATTCTGAAGCTGGCAGAAGCTTGGCCACACACGAGAAGCAAAAATACCGTGGCCAACCAGATTGGGCGAAGCGGAAGCTCGGTCGCGGCCAATTATCGAGCGTTGGGCCGGGCCAAACCGACCGCTGAATTTATTCACAAAACGAGCATCGTGGAAGAGGAAGCCGACGAAACGTCTTTTGGGCTCGAGATGATCATCGGGGCGAAGCTTCTCAAAGCTGCGCTGATCAACCCGCTTCTGCAAGAAGCCGGCGAGCTGGCAGCCATGGCCGTCGCCACCCGAAAAACGGCCTCGCGTCGCCGGACTTTGTCTTAGATTGAAAATCAACATTCGAAATTCGAAAATGCGTCAGCCCTGGCTGACCTGATCAATCCCGCCCTTCATATAGAAGTTGTTCTCGGGGACATCGTCGTGCTTGCCTTCCAGGATTTCCTTGAACCCGCGCACGGTTTCCGCGGTGGTCACGTACTGGCCCTTTGAGCCGGTGAAGATCTCGGCCACGTGGAAAGGCTGGCTGAGGAACCGCTGAATCTTGCGCGCACGGAGCACGGACTGCTTGTCTTCCGGGCTCAATTCGTCCATGCCCAGAATGGCGATGATGTCCTGCAAATCCCGATAGCGCTGCAGAACGCGCTGCACCCCGCGCGCGACATTATAATGCTCCTCGCCGACCACTTCCGGGGCGAGCGCCTTGGAGGTGGAAGCCAGCGGATCGACCGCCGGATAGATTCCAAGCTCGGCAATGGAACGCTCCAACACGATGGTGGAATCGAGGTGAGCAAAGGTGTTGGCCGGGGCCGGATCGGTCAAATCGTCGGCCGGCACGTAGACCGCCTGAAACGACGTGATGGACCCCTTCTTAGTAGAAGTGATGCGTTCCTGGAGGTCGCCCATTTCGGCGGCGAGAGTCGGCTGATAACCGACCGCGCTCGGGGTGCGTCCGAGCAGGGCCGACACTTCCGAGCCAGCCTGTGAGAAACGGAAGATGTTATCGATGAACAACAATACGTCCTGGTTACGTTCATCCCGAAAATACTCGGTCATGGCCAAGGCAGACAGCGCCACGCGCAAACGCGCGCCGGGAGGCTCGTTCATCTGCCCGTAGACCAGCGCCACCTTCGATTTGCTGATGTCTTTCAGATTGATGACCCCCGCCTCGCTCATTTCGCGGTAGAGATCGTTCCCTTCGCGCGACCGTTCCCCCACCCCGGCAAAAACGGAGAAGCCACCATGCTTCATGGCCACGTTGTTGATCAGTTCCTGGATAATAACGGTCTTGCCCACGCCGGCGCCGCCGAACGCGCCTACTTTGCCACCCTTGGTGAACGGGCAAACCAGATCGACCACCTTGATGCCGGTCTCGAGGATTTGTGCGCGTGTGTCCTGATCGGTCAATTCCGGCGCCTTGCGGTGAATCGGATAGCGCTTGGTAAACTGCACCGGCCCGAGGTTATCCACTGGATCACCGGTGACATTAAACAAACGACCGAGCACGCATTCTCCCACCGGCACGGTGATGGGACCGCCTGTGTCGGTCACGCTCATACCGCGCTTCAAACCTTCGGTGGACGACATGGCGATGGAGCGCACCCAGTTTTCGCCAAGGTGCTGTTGCACTTCCAGGGTCAGCTTGGTCGCGTTGCCACCGACCTCGTATTCGATCTCAAGGGCGTTGTAAATTCTCGGGAGCCTTTGCTCCTGCGGGAATTCGACGTCGACTACGGGGCCGATGACCTGAACGATATTTCCTTTATTCATAAGTGTGGATTAGCTGCCCAGCGCCATTTGCGCGGTGGCGATCTCGAGCAGCTCGGTCGTGATGCTGGCTTGGCGCATCTTGTTGTATTCGAGCGTTAAATCCTTGATGAACTCCTTGGCGTTATCCGTGGCGTTCTTCATGGCCACCATGCGCGCACTATGCTCGGAAGCGCGGGCGTCGAGGATCATCTGGTAAACCTGGTGCTGGATGTAGTAAGGCAACATCACATCGAGCACGTCTTCCGGATTCGGTTCAAAGGTGTAACCGATCATCGGATCGGCCGATTCGCCCGGGGTCTCGCTCGCTGTCCCCTGCGGAAGATCGAAGCTGCTGATGGGCAGCAAGGTGCGGACGAGCGGCTGCTGGTTGATCGTGTTGATGAAATGCGTGTAAAGCACGGAGACTTTATCCACTTCGCCGCTCAAGAATTTCTCCGTGGCAAACTGAGCGATCGGTTTCGTCTCGATGAAGGCGGGCGCATCTTTCAATTCGAAGTCGGCCAACATCTCCCGTTTGGTCCGGGCCACAAACTGCCGCGCTTTGCGGCCGGAAACGACGTAGCCGGTCCTGGCCGTGTCAAAGCGGGCCGCTTCCCGCAGCAAATTGGTATTAAGCGCGCCGGCTAAGCCCTTGTCGGTGCTGATGACGATGACCAATTCCTTTTTCACTTCGCGAATCTGCAGCAGGGGATGCAATTTCGGATCGCTCCGCTGTTGCAGGGAGACGAGCACCTTGTTCATCAAGGCCGCATAGGACCGGCCGGCCAGGGCGGATTGCTGCGCCCGGCGCATCTTGGAAGCGGCCACCATCTGCATCGCCTTCGTAATCTGCGCGGTGTTGCGGATCGATTTGATCCGGCGCCGTATGTCCTGCGTGTTTGCCATGAGTCGTTAGTGGCATGGGCTTCCAGCCCATGTCTCATCGGCCAGATGCCAATGCCACATCGATTGTGCTTTGTCGTTAGGCGGCAAGAAAAGAATCATTTCCAGACGGACTTGAACTCGTCGAGCGCGCTGCGGAGTTGGGTCTCGAGGTCTTCGTCGAGCGCCTTTTTATCGCGGATCGAATTGAGCAGGATTTCTTTGCGAGTGGAAAGCCAGTCCTGCAGTTTCACTTGAAATTCTTTCACGCGCTCTACCGGAACCGCATCGATGTAGCCATTCTGCATGGCCCACATGACGGCGACCTGTTCCTCGACGGGAATCGGATTGTATTGGATCTGCTTGAAGAGCTCGACAATGCGCTGGCCGCGCTCGAGGCGCGCCTTGGTGGCAGCGTCGAGGTCCGAGCCGAACTGCGCGAAGGCGGCCAGCTCGCGGAATTGGGCCAGGTCGAGCTTCACTTTTCCGGCGACCTGCTTGATGGCCTTGATCTGCGCGGCCGAACCGACCCGGCTGACGGAGAGACCGACGGAAATGGCCGGACGCACGCCTTGGTAAAACAAATCCGTTTCGAGATAAATCTGACCGTCCGTGATCGAGATGACGTTTGTCGGAATATAAGCCGACACGTCGCCCGCCTGTGTTTCAATAATGGGCAGGGCGGTGAGCGATCCGCCGCCGAATTCCTCGGCCACGCGGGCGCTACGCTCGAGCAATCGCGAATGCAGATAGAAGACGTCACCCGGATAAGCTTCGCGGCCGGAGGGACGTTTCAAAACCAGTGAGACCTGTCGATAAGCCACGGCGTGCTTCGACAAATCATCAAAGATAATGAGCGCATCCATGTTGTGATCCATGAACCACTCGCCCATGGCCGCACCCGCGAACGGCGCCAGATATTGATTTGTGGCCGTATCGGAGGCGGGCGCCGAAATGATGGTGGTGTAAGGCATGGCGCCTTCCTTTTCCAGAATGGCGAGGGCGCGCGCGACGTTGGAATTCTTCTGCCCGATGGCCACGTAGATGCAATAGAGAGGACGAAAATCCTTGGCGCCGATCTTTTCACCCGCCTTATTCAGGCGCGCCTGGCTGATGATCGTGTCGATCGCAATGGTCGTCTTGCCGGTGGCGCGGTCGCCAATGATCAATTCCCGCTGGCCGCGACCGATCGGGATCATCGCGTCGATGGCCATGATGCCGGTTTGGACGGGCTGGCTGACGGGGCGGCGTTTGATCACACCCGGAGCGATCTTCTCCAGCGGATAGAAAGTTTCCGTTTTGATCGGTCCCTTGTTATCGAGCGGTTGACCGAGCGTATTCACGACGCGTCCGAGCAACGCCTTGCCGACAGGAACCTGCAGCAATTTGCCGGTCGTCTTGGCTTCGTCGCCTTCGCTCACGAGGGTGTTGTCACCCAAAAGAATGGCGCCGACTTCCGTTTCCTCGAGGTTAAGCGCCAGGCCGAAAACTCCGTTCTGGAATTCGATCATCTCGTTCAACATGACGTCGCTCAGGCCTTCGATGCGCGCGACGCCGTCGCCGGTTTCGCGGACCACGCCCACATTCGTCCGGGTGGTTGAGGTTTTTAGTCCCGCGATTTTCGTTTCGATCTCTTCAAGTATGGTGCTCATGGCTGATATCTAATGAATTAAAGTTGCCGTTGCAGACGTTCCAAACGGTTTCGGACCGTTCCGTCCCAAACGTCGCTCCCGACGCGAATCCGCATGCCCCCGAGCAGCTCCGGATTCACGGCAAATTCGACGGTTAAGTCCTGCCCGTATTTTCGTTTCAGGTGTTCGAGAATGTTCGCGCTGGCTTCCGGCGCCAGTTCGCTCGCACTCTCAATGGTGGCGCTGCGCTTCTCGACCTCGAGACGGAGCAGGCGTTTGTAATTTTCCAGGACGTCCAGGTAACGCCGCGGTTTCCGGGAAATGAGAGAGTCCACCAGAGATCCGATTTTACCGCGATCGAGTTGACCATCGGTAAAGCTGGCGCGCATCAGCTGCCGCGAAAACTGACGAATCTCTTTGGTCACCTTCATGACGCCATTTGCCGCATCGCTTCTTCCTGGAGACGCCGTTGATCGTCCGAAGTCAGAACCTTCCCGGTTACCTTGGCGGTGGTATCCACCACAAGGCGACCGAGTTCACGTTTCAGTTCGGACATGGTGCGCTCGTGTTCGAGGGCGCTCGCTTCCCGCGCCTTGGCCATGATTTGCTCGGCTGAGGCGATGGCTTCCTGCTCGCGACGTTCGGCCACGTGGCCGGCGCTTTCCCGCGCCTCGTCAATCATGCGCTGGGCTTCGGCATTGGCCTCGGCCAAAATCTCAGCGTGCCTTTGTTCCGCTTCCGCCAGCTGCTGCTTGATCTTGTCGGCGTTACGCAATCCCTCCGCAATGCGATCACGACGCTCGTGCAAGACCTTGAGGATCGGTTTGTAAGCGAACTGCCGGAGAAGCAGTGCCACCGCCACAAAACTGATCACCTGCGACAGGAATAATCCAAGATTCCAGCCGAACGTGTCGGCCGTCTCCTTGACCATGTCGACGATACCACCCGTCGCGGGAGCAGTAGCAGCAAGGATCGTGAGGTTCATCGGTTAATGAGCGGAGGCGCGAAGGCTTACTTCACCAGGAACAGAGCGTAGAAGACGATGGCTTCCGTAAAGGCAATAGCCAGAATCGCCTGCACCAGAATCGGAGTAGCCGCGCCGGGATTGCGGCCGACCGCGGATGCCGCGCCCATGCCGATCAAACCAACGCCGACCGCTGCGCCGAGAGCTGCCAGACCCACGTGAATGCTTCCGCCGATTTCTGCCAGTAATGGTAATATCATATTAGTTTTCTTTCTTTTGGTTTTGCCTGGCGGCCTCCGCGGGATCCACGGCCATAACCGCCAAAATCGTTAGTGATGCGCTGCTCCTTCGTGTCCACTCTCATGATGCTGGGCGATCAACAAGGTGAAGACTGCAGTCAGAAGCATAAAGACGAGAGCCTGCACAAGGCCGACGAGCAGCTCCATAAAGTAAAAGGGAATCGGGATCAGCCAGGAAAGAGCGGGAACAATGTTCGACATCGCTTCCAGCATGTTCTCGCCCGCATAAATGTTCCCGTACAATCGGAAGCTGAGCGAGACCGGCCGGAACAGGATTGAAACCACCTCGAGCAGGCCGACGAAAAAGAAGATGGCGATCATGACCAGTTTCATGAAACCCTTGCTCTCCCCCTTGGGACCGAAAAGGTGCAGAATGACGCCACCCAGTCCCTGCGCTTGCAGGGCCCAGACAATCCAAAGCACAAAAAATACGGCCGCCATGGCGAAGGTCATGTTCAAATCGGCGTTGCCTCCGCGCAGCAGCGGGCGGTCCA
Source organism: Chthoniobacterales bacterium (assembly GCA_038203615.1). Taxonomy (GTDB): domain Bacteria; phylum Verrucomicrobiota; class Verrucomicrobiia; order Chthoniobacterales; family UBA10450; genus JBBRDU01. The sequence continues at coordinate 18,158 of JBBRDU010000027.1, read as the reverse complement.
CGTGAAAGAGGCCCGTGGTCGGATCATGATGCCCCCACCCGATCGTTCCGACACCGGGAATCAAGCCGAACCAATTGACGAATAATATGAAAATGAAAAGGGAAGCGAAAAACCAGAACGTCTTCCGCACCAGTTCCGGACCGATAATGCTCTCGAGAAAATCGTGCAGACTTTCCACAATCCATTCCCAGAAGTTTTGTTTCCCGTCCGGGACGTCCTTAATATTGCGCGTCGCTGCCTGGGCAAAGATGATGATGCCCGCTGCCACAATCCAGGTCACCAGCATCGAGTTCGTCGCTCTGAATTTTCCGAGGTGAAAAATCTCCGCCGGCTTCAGGGGGACGCCCTCGTGTTCCCCGGTCGTGGGAAGATCGGCCGGTTCCGCGGCACAAGCCGAGGTCGCCAGAACGGCGCCGCAGATCAGCGGCAGCAGCCCCACCAACAAACGAGGAACAAAACAAGACTTCATTCGGTCAAATAGCGTCGCAATGGCGCGGTCGAATTCTCTCCAGCGCCCGCCGCCAACCAGCGAAGCGGGCGACACACAGGGCGCGCTTGCGTCGCGCATACAAAAGCGTGTTTTGCAGCGTTGACAAGCGACTTTCCGCAAATTTTCCAGCCAGGCGAAGCCACGCGTATTTCGCCCGATTCGGTCAGGCTTTTACGGTGATGCAGGTACTGCACGGACAGCTAACCGGTGGGGCGAGACTCTGTCGAGCCGACGAAAGAACAAAACCGGATTGGTGGCATCGGCATTTTGCCGATGACTTCCGGACCACCGGCTGGAAGCCGATGCCACAATTTACGCGATGGCTCGCCGGAGTCTCGCCCCACCGGCCGGAATTCCCGCCGTCACTCTGACGCCTGGAAAACGCGTAACTCTGAGGTGGCCTCTTCCTTTTTCAGCCAGGCCGCCAGCTTTTGTTTCAGCTCTTCGATGCCCTCACCGGTGACGGCTGAGACCGGCAACACCTCGATGGAATCAAATCGTCGGCGCACTGCCTGCAGGTTCTCTTTCGCCTCGGGGAGATCCATCTTGTTCGCCACGATAAACCAGGCGCGCTGCGAAAGTCGCGCATCATACAAATCGATCTCGCGCCGCAAGCTCTGCAAGTCCTCGATCGGATTACGCGCTTCGCTCCCGGCGATGTCGACCACAAAAATCAAAATCTGGCAGCGTGTAATGTGTCGAAGGAAGTCGTGCCCCAGCCCGATGTCGCGATGCGCCCCTTCGATCAGCCCCGGAATGTCGGCCACCGTGGCGCGGTGATACCCGGAAAAATCCACCACGCCGATGACCGGGTGCAACGTGGTAAAAGGATAAGGCGCGATTTTCGAGCGAGCCGCCGAGATTTTTGTGAGCAGAGTCGATTTTCCGGCATTCGGGTAACCGACCAGCCCCGCGTCTGCAATCGTGCGCAGCTCCAACATGAAATGTCCCTGCTCGCCATCCTCGCCTTCCGTGTACTGGATCGGGGCGCGATTGCGCGAACTTTTGAAGTGAACATTCCCCTTCCCTCCTTTCCCGCCCGCGGCCACGACGAACTCCTGCCCATCAGCGGTCAAGTCTGCGATCGGTTCCAAGGCATCCGTCCGTGCTGGGAGCGGCGATCGAGGGGCCTCATCATCGGAGGTTGAGAGTGGAACGTTGACCGGTGACCGTTTTCTTTGCTCCTCGCTCAAAACTTTCTCCGCAGCGTTCGCCGCGATCACATCGCCCGCCCGGTAAACCACCGTCCCCACCGGCACTTTCACAATCTTATCCGGCGCGGAACGGCCATGCATTTTCTTTCCCATTCCGTGCCCGCCGCTCTTGCCCTTGAGAATCGGCTCGTAAAACAGACCGGTCAGATTGTCCGTGTGCAGGTCCGCCCGCAGGATAATATCCCCGCCTCGACCTCCATCGCCGCCATCCGGCCCCCCCTTTGGCACAAATTTCTCGCGCCGAAAGCTGACGCAACCGCGCCCGCCTTTCCCGGCCTCGGCATAAACTTTGATCCGATCTACAAACACCCTCCCACTATATAGATATCCGGGACGGGCGCGACGCCGCTTCTCGTAGTTAATAGGGACGGCGCGCTGCGCTGTCCGGGCGAATGTCTTTCTGTAGGGGGAAACTGCCAGCATCCCTGGGAAGGCGGCGCCTTCCCCTACAGTATCGCCCGGGCCTTCTTCATGCTCGAAGCAACTACTCCCACGGCACCACCCGCGGCGCGCCGTCCCTACCACCATTCGGATTTCACATTCAAATTGCATCCTGATGGAGGCCGATCATCTTGTCGGCTTCCTTATGAAACCCATTTTTCCTGACTCCCTTCACTTTCGACGCCGGCGGAACCAATGGCGGCCGGCCGGCGTAGCCCTGGCCGCGGCCCAACTCCTGACCCTTTCTTCGCTCTTCGCAAAACCACCCGTGCAAACCTCCCCTTCACCCGCTCTCACCCAGGACAATCCCTTCTCGCAGGAAAGTACGCTGCCGTATCACCTGCCCCCTTTCGATAAGATCAAGGACACCGATTTTGTCCCGGCGGTCGAAGCCGGGATGCGCGAGCAGCTCAAGGAAGTGGACACGGTTGCGGCCAACCCGGAAAAGCCGACGTTCGATAACACGATCGTGGCCCTGGAGCGCACCGGGCAATTGCTCGACCGGGCGGAGCGCACGTTTTCCAACCTTAATGCCTGCAACACCAATCCGGCCTTGCAGAAAATTGAGACGGAGCTCGCGCCGAAGCTGGCCGCCCATAACGACGCCATTCATCTGAACAGCAAACTGTTCGCCCGCGTCCAGGATCTTTATTCCAGTCGCGAGAAGCTCGGACTCGATCCAGAAGCGGGCTATCTGCTGGAACGTTACTACAAGGATTTCGTGCGAGCGGGCGCCCAGCTTTCCGATTCCGACAAAGAAAAGCTGAAGGCCATGAACACCGAGCTGGCCACGCGGCAAACGGCTTTTGAACAGAACGTTCTGAAAGAAAAGAATGCCTCGTCCGTAATCGTCGATGATCGCAGCGAGCTGGCAGGCTTATCCGATAATCAAATCTCCGCCGCGGCTGCCGCCGCCAAGGAGGAGCACCACGAAGGCAAATTCGCCGTTCGATTGCAGAACACGAGTGGCCAGCCGGTCATCGGATCGATGCAGAAACGGCCGCTTCGCCAACGCGTCATGGAAGCGTCGCTCTCGCGCAACAGCAAGGGAGGTTCGTTTGACAATCGCACGGTCGTCCTGCGCATCGCGCAACTCCGGGCCGAACGCGCCAAGCTTCTGGGTTACGCGAATCATGCCGCCTACCAATTGGAAGATCAGACAGCCGGCAACGTTCCCACCGTGAACAAACTACTGGCCGACCTGGCTCCACCGGCCGTGGCCAATGCCAGGCATGAAGCGGCCGACATGCAAAAGATCGTGGACGACGAAAAAGGCGGATTCCCAATCGCTTCGTGGGATTGGGATTTCTATTCCGAGAAGGTGCGCAAGGCCCGTTACGCTTTCGATGAATCGGAGATCCGGCCTTACTTCGAATTGAATCACGTCATCCTCGATGGCGTCTTCTTTGCCGCGGGCAAACTTTACGGTCTCACTTTCAAGGAACGCCATGATCTGCCCGTCTATCAGCCCGACGTCCGCGTCTTCGAAGTTTACGATGCCGACGGCAAACCCCTGGCGCTCTTCCTCGGCGATTATTACGCGCGTCCCTCCAAGCGAGGCGGCGCCTGGATGACGGCCTATGTGCAGCAAAGCGGCCTGTTCGGCACGAAGCCGGTCGTGGCCAATCACCTGAACATTCCCAAACCGCCTGAGGGCGAACCCACTTTGCTCACCTATGATGAAGTCCGGACGGCCTTCCACGAATTCGGTCACGCGCTGCACGGAATGTTTTCCAACGTGACGTATCCGCGCTTCAGCGGAACGAGCGTGCCGCGCGACTTTGTGGAGTACCCTTCGCAGGTCAACGAGATGTGGGCGATCTGGCCGGAGGTGCTGAAGCATTACGCCAAGCACTACAAGACGGGTGAAGAAATCCCGCAACCGCTCCTCGACAAGGTGCTGGCCGCGGAAAAATTCAACCAGGGGTTCAAGACCACGGAATATCTTTCCGCGTCGATCCTCGATCAGGCCTGGCATCAATTGACTCCCGCGGCAATTCCGAAGGACGCGATGGCTTTTGAGACCGATGTGCTCCATCGGGCCGGAGTCGATTTTGCGCCCGTTCCCCCCCGTTATCGCAGTCCCTATTTCTCGCACGTTTTCGCGAGCGGTTATTCCGCCGGATATTATTCCTATTTGTGGAGCGAAGTGCTGGACGCGGACACGGTCGATTGGATGAAGCAGCATGGCGGGTTAAAGCGAGAGAACGGCGATCGTTTTCGCCAGATGCTGCTCGCCCGCGGCGGATCCGCCGATGCCCTGGGCTTGTTCAAGGCTTTCGTCGGACGCGATCCTTACATCGAGCCGTTGCTGGAACGTCGCGGCCTGGCCGCGCCCGCCGTCGATTCGAAGTCCACCCCGACCACGAAGCAGCCGTAATCTTCCGGCGCGAGCGAACTATCCAAAATGTTATAGAGGCGGTTGGGCCAGCCGCCTAACTAAATGGACAGGTGCTTGGCACAAGCACTTCTAGAACGTCGCGGGCGCTGTCCGGCGCGTTTTTATTTCATCGCCAGAGATTCGTAGAGCGCCCTCGTCTCCTGGGCGATGGATGACCAGCTGAACTTTTGTTCGGCGCGTTTCCGGCCCGCTTTCCCAAACTTTTCCCGCAGCCTAGGATTGGCCATCAATTCGTTAATCCGCGCGGCCAGGTCGCGCGCAAACTTTTCCGGATCGACTGGCTCGAAGGGACTCTCTTTCATCTGGTCGAGAGGCACGAGAAATCCGGTCTCGCCGTCCACCACCACTTCCTTGATTCCGCCGACGGCAGTAGCGACCACGGCCGTTTCGCACGCCATGGCCTCCAGGTTGATGATGCCGAACGGTTCGTAGATGGAGGGGCAACAGAAAACTGCTGCCTGTGAGTAAAGCTCGATCACGGTCTTTTTGTCCACTATCTCCCGGACCCAAATGAGATCGGGCCGCTTCGCCCTGACCTGCTCCACCGTGGCTTCCATTTCCTGCTCGATTTGCGGAGTGTCGGGCGCACCGGCGCAAAGCACCACCTGGAAACCGGGATCCATGAACTGAATCGCACGAGCCAGATGAACGATTCCTTTCTGGCGTGTAATGCGACCGACAAACAGGAGGAACGGCCTTTTGGGGTCGATTCCATATCGCTCCAAAGCAGTCGTGGTTTCGACCTTCCGGTATTCATTTAAGTCGATGCCGTTGTAGATGACCGGTACGCGCGCTGGATCGACCTCGAAGAGGCGCTCGATATCCCGCTTGGTTTCGCCGGAAACGGCGATGACCGCATCCGCCATTTCGAGGGCGGTCTTTTCCACCCACACACTAAAGTCATAACCGCCACCCAGTTGCTCCCGTTTCCACGGCCGCAACGGCTCGAGCGAGTGCACGGTCACGACCAGCGGGATCCCGTAATTCTTCTTGGCCAGGATGCCGCCGAAATGGCTGTACCAAGTGTGACAATGAACCACGTCCGCGTCGATCCTCATCGTGTTGAAATCGAGACAGCGTTGCATCGCGCCAAAAACGGACTGCAACGGCTGCGGACAGGTGAACTTGCTCGGATCGATTTCGAACCCGGTTACTTTCAAATTCTCCCGCTCCGATTTCTGGTCGCCGAAGCAACGGACCTCGACCGGCATCAACCTGGCCAGCTCCCGGGAAAGGTAGTCGACGTGCACGCCGGCTCCGCCGTAGGTGTGCGGCGGATACTCATTGGTCAGAAACAAAACCTTCACACTCGTTAGTAATGGTGTCCCGATACGAGAGCAAGCGTGCCGCGCTTCTTCAAGGGGGAGCGCACGCTTCCAGCGGGCCCATTCCGGCATCCTGCCGGAATGTTTACAGGCGCCGGCTGGAAGCCGGCTCATACGCACTGGAAGCGCGCGCTCCCCTCAGACCTCCCTGTCCCGCCCTACCGCTCTCATTCTTACTTGCCGCCCCGGACCAGGAGGACTGGCATGGACGCTTTGTGCCGAACTTCGTTGATGGTGCTGCCGTAAACAATATCGCCGAGCAGACGATGGCCGTGCGTGGTCATGGCAATGAGGTCGCACCCACGGTCCGTGGCGGTTTTCAAGATACCCTCGGCCGGATCCCCCAGGGCCAGGAAGGTATCGACCACCAGTCCTTGCCCGCGCAGTTTTTCCGCAGCATTCTCCAGATAGGCGCGGTCGTCTTTCATCTCCTGGGATTCGGTCAGCTTGAGAAGCTCGTAGTTCCGCGCCGCGAATCCATCCGCCACGTGCACGAGCAAAAGCTCAGATCCATGCATCCGGGCGAGCTCCTCAATGTGCGGGAGCAGAGTTTCGTCGGCCCGGCCGTTTTCTAAAGCCACCAAAATTCGTTGGTACATATTTAGAAGGCGCGTCCGACCCAGGCGCTCATTCCGGCCCAATCACTCAAGTATTTCGCGTTCAGCAGAACAATCAATGCGGCGGTGACCCAGGCGAGCGTGCGGAGCCACGCTGGGATCACGAACTCGCCCATCTTGCGGCGGTCTCCCACAAAGAGCACGAGCGGAATCACCGCGAACGACAACTGCAGACTCAGGACCACCTGGCTAAGCAACAATAATCGGGCCGTGCCGCTCGTTCCGTAAAGAGCCGCGCAAATCACGGCGGGCACGATGGCGACGAGCCGCGTGATGAGTCGACGTAACCACGGGCGGAGCCGGATATTAAGAAAACCTTCCATGACGATCTGCCCGGCCAGCGTGCCGGTGAGAGTCGAGTTCTGTCCGGAAGCGAGAAGGGCGAAGGCAAACAGCACACTGGCCACCGGCACGCCCAGAGTGGGTGACAACAATTTGTAGGCATCCTGAATTTCAGCGACCCCGGTTTGTCCACGCGCATGAAAGGTGGCGGCGGCCACGACCAGGATGGCGGCATTGATGAACAAGGCGAACATGAGCGCGAAGGTCGAATCCAACGTGGCAAACTTGATCGCTTCGGCCTTGCCCGACGACGTCTGCTCGTATTTGCGCGTCTGCACGATGGACGAATGCAAATAAAGGTTATGGGGCATGACGGTCGCGCCCAGAATGGCAATGGAGATATAGAGCATGTCGCGATGGCTAACGATCTCCGTGGTGGGCACGAACCCTCTGAGCAATCCGGCCATATCGGGACGCGAAAACAAGACTTCGAGCAGAAAACATCCTCCGATCACCACGATCAGAACGATGACGAGCGCCTCGATGTAACGGAACCCTTTGTTTTGCAAATACATCACGGCCAGGACATCGAGGGCAGTGATGCAGACGCCGAAGACAAGCGGGATATGAAAGAGAAGATTCAAGGCGATGGCTGAACCGATGACTTCCGCGAGGTCGCACGCGCAGATGGCGAGTTCGCAGAGAATCCACAGCATGAAAGAAATGGCCGGAGAATAATGATCGTGGCAGGCCTGAGCCAGGTCGCGGCCGGTCACGATTCCGAGCCGGGCACAAAGCGACTGCAAAAGAATCGCCATCAGATTGGAAAGGAAAACGACGCTGAGGAGGGCGTAACCAAACTGGGAACCCCCGGCGAGATCGGTGGCCCAATTGCCTGGATCCATGTAACCGACCGCGACGAGATAGCCGGGACCGGAGAAAGCGAGGAGCTTGCGAAAAAATCCGGCGTGGCCGGAGACCGGGACGGTGCCGTGCACCTCGGGCAGGCTGGGAGCATTGCGCGAAAGGCGCCAGTTCCCATTTGTCGAAACCGGATCAGATATCTTTGGATTAGGCAGGACTCACTTATGTAGCGTTTATTCCATTTTGTCGACGGGTCTGTCAGGCTGGCACGCGACGTATTGCGCTGTAGCCGCCCCGCTCAGTCGGGGCTAGGGCACAATCGGCAGGCTGATCCGCGGGACCCGTGGCCGATGCGGGACGATTGGCCGAATCGAATCGATTTTGACAAATGGAGGATGGCCGGCGGAGCGCCCTCCCTACCACAACCAAAGCACGCGTGGAGAGAATCAACGGCCGGTCCTCGCTGACGGGCGCCTGTCGTCGCCAGGAAAAAGACCAACACTTTTGGATAGACTTAGCCAGCCGTTGTAGGGCAAGCCGCTCCGCTTGCCATTCCCACGCGATCGCAGGAACTGCCGAAAGACCTTTTCTTGTGCACGAACCCAATTTAATCGTGACGGATGTCGAAGGGCTCTACCGACTTACTCGTCCTCGCTCTTGATATTGGCAGCTCTTCCACGCGCACAGCCCTCTTTGATTGTCGCGCGCGCCGGTTACGCGGGACCGACGCCACGAAGTCGTACACCATCCGTTACACACCCGACGGTGGAGCCGAACTCTCTCCTCTCACCTTGTCCACGCCGTCCAGCGGTGTGTGCGAGTCAGCCTGGCCAGCCAGCCTCAGCATCAGTCCAGGGTGGCCGCGCTTGGAACTTCGTCCTTCTGGCACGGTCTGCTTGGATTGGATCGAGCATGGAAGCCGCTCACACCCATTTATACCTGGGCCGATTTGCGCGCATCTGACGCCGCGCGCGCCTTGCGCAAACGATTATCGGAACGAGAAAATCACGCCCGCACCGGTTGCATGCTGCACGCCAGTTTCTGGCCAGCCAAGCTCATCTGGCTCCGCCAAACTCAGCCGAAAATGTTCCGGCGCGTCGCGCGCTGGGTTTCGCCCGTCGATTGGATTTTTCACGAGCTGTTCGGCACGACCGTTTCCAGTTCCTCCATGGCCAGCGGGACCGGCCTTTATAACCTGCACCGCGGAACTTGGGACGAGAAACTGTGCGCTATCTGCCACGTTCATCCGAGTCAGTTACCGGTTCTCCGCGAGTCCGCCAGCCCGACGCGTTCGGTCCGCGGCGTCGCATCGCCCGCTCTCATCTTTACGGCCATCGGAGATGGCGCTGCCGGAAATCTTGGCTCCGGCGCGGAGCGCGGCGGGACGGTCGCCATCAATGTCGGAACGAGTGCGGCCGCGCGCATGATTCGATCGAGTCGCGAAGGCGCGAAACAAAAGGTGCCCATGGGCCTTTTTCAATATGTGGTGGACGACGACCGACGCGTCATCGGGGGAGCCGTGAGTAACGCCGGGAATCTGCGGCAGTGGGCCTTGCGCGAGCTGCGCCTGGGAAAAGGCGCGGCGACGCATCGGCTCATTTTCGCGCGACCCGCTGCGGCTAACGACACGCTGGTAGCGTTGCCTTTTTGGGCCGGGGAACGCTCCCCGACCTGGCCGGATCATCAACTGGGAGTGATCGATGGACTGACCCAGGCGACCAAGGCCCCGGACATTCTGCGTGCGCTGAACTCCGCCGTTTTCTATCGTCTCGCCCAGATCCTTGAGTTGATAGGTGATGGGGGCGGCCCACCCGAGCGCATCATCGTATCCGGTGGCATTCTCCAATCCATGGCTGCGGTGCGACTGCTCGCCGACGCGATCGGCCACGACGTCGAAATCGCGCGCGAACAGGAGGCGTCGTTACGAGGCGCCGCTGTCCATGCCTTGCAACAGTTAGGGCGGCCAGCTCCGAATCTCCCCCGCGGGATCCTGATCAGACACGACGGCAAACTGGCCGCAAAACATCGGAAGCGCCGGGCTCGGCAGATTGAGCTCGAAATGTTGCTGCGCGTCCGCGACCCCGATCTCCTGTAGGGATGTCGCCAGCTTCCGGAGAAGCCTCTAGCCGATCTCCAGATCGACGACCTCGCCCGGCCGGCAGCGCACGATGAGCGAAATGGGTCGACAACAAACAGTACAATCTTCAATGAACGACTGCTGGCTCTGCGACGTATCGATGCTGAGAGGAAACACTTCACCGCAATGCGGGCAGGTGATATCCGCTTCAGCAATCAACTCCATGCGGTCAAGAGCTGGAACCCTTCAGACGGCGCGGCCACCTTTGCCCACGCCTGCTCCGTTCGCCGGTGACGTCTCGTCTTGTCTTCGAAAATTGAGCTGCTTGACGCGGCGGCTATCTGATTGCGAAACCGTCACGACGTAATTTTCGATCCGGACCTGCTCGCCTGGCTTTGGGAGATGGCCGAGCAGATGGGTGACGTAGCCGCCCACCGTGCTCACGTCGGCACTATCCAATTCCAATCCAGCCATATCCCGCAACTCATACAAGCCGAGCGCGCCGTCGACCACGAACTCGTTCTCGCTGATCTTGCGAAACTCTTCCTTGTCCGTGTCGAATTCGTCCTGGATATCGCCGACCAATTCTTCGAGCACGTTCTCCATCGTGACCATGCCGACGGTGCCGCCGAACTCGTCCACCACCACCGCGAGGTGCGCATGTTTTCCCAGAAAAAGATTGAGTAACTTCTCGAGCGACATCATTTCGGGGACGGGCATGAGGTCCCGCCGGATCCGCATCAGGTCCGGGTGCGGATCGCGCATCAGTGGCACGAGCTCCTTGATATGGACCAGGCCGACGGTGTTATCGAGGTGTCCACGGCAAAGCGGAAACCGGGTGTGACGCGACTCCAACGCCTTGGTCACGTTGCTCTCAAAATCCTCCTCCAAATCAAGATAAACGACCTCGCCGCGTGGCGTCATGATATCGCGGACGACACGGCGGCGCAGATCGAGCGCGTTGACCAGGAGGTCGCGGCCGAGCGGCGAAACTTCGTCCGATTCCTCACTTTGATCGAGGATGAGACGAAGTTCTTCTTCGCTATGGGCGAGCTCCTTTCCGGAAGCCGGCTGCATGCGCAATAACTTTTGCAGGATAAAATTGGAAGACTTATGCAGTAACCAGATGGCGGGCCTGAACAGAAAGTAAAAAGCGCGAAGAGGCTGCACCAGTCGCAAGGCGGTGGGCAGCGGCTTGGCAATAGCGGTGTATTTCGGCGCGAGCTCGCCAAAGACAATGTGCAGGAAAGTGATGCCAATGAAAGCGAGCGCAACGGAAACAGAAGTGACGACGGCGTGGGCATGGATCCCCGCGAGGGCGAAGAATGGCTCGATCATTTTTTCGAGGAACTGCTCGCCGATCCACCCCAGGGCCAGGCTGGCCAGGGTCACGCCCAGCTGAGTGGCGGAGAGATAGGCGTCGAGATGCGCGCGCACGTGCTTGACGAAGTTGGCGTGCAGATTCCCTTCATCGACCAGGGCATCGAGCTGGCTGCTGCGGACTTTTACGATGGCGAACTCACACGCCACAAAAAAACCGTTGAGCAGAACGAGCGCGCCAATCGCCGCCAGCTTCAGCAGAATGATGATGGCAGAATCCCAATGCTGCGCGATGGCGTCGGCCATCGGCGCCGCTGCAAAGATGAGTGACGACACGGAGTTCATGGGACGGACGCCCAACGGGCACCCGTTACCGCAATGGCAAACCCTACCAGCTCGACTTGGTTACGCCAGGAATGAGACCCTGGGAAGCGAGCTCGCGAAAAGTGAGACGCGAAACTTTGAACCGCCGGATAAAGGCGCGGCGCCGTCCCGTCACCAGGCAACGATTCACCACCCGGGAAGGGCTGGCGTCGCGCGGAAGCTGCGCCAGACCGGCATAGTCCTTCTTCGCCTTCAGTTCGGCCCGCACAGCGGCGTACTTCTTGACCGTCGCCCGTTTGCGCTCGTTACGATTGATCCAGGACATTTTCGCCATAAAGGAATTCGGAAAGTAGCGAAGTTCCGTCCGTTTGCAACCGAGTTTTGTCAGGTTCTGTCCTGGCAGGGTATAGTCTCAGTTCAAGACCAGACCCGTTTCCCTCTAGTATTTGCCTTTCCCTCTGATTCAGGGCACACGTTCATCTTCTTTTACCCGCTCCCACCCACCCCGTGATCCCGCTTCACCGCACCCAGTTTCCGAATTCTAAAGCCGAACTGGCCGAGGCCATGGACGAAGCCCTGCGCCGCTACGTTCGCAAGACCGGGCCGCTCGTCACGATCCACGCGCGCGTCTTCCCTTATCTGGACGAGATTAACATCAATTTCGATGGCGCCGAGCTCGATGGATCTCTCCCCTCCTTGGCCAAGCCGGTGGGCGAAACGAAACCTGCCTGTGAAGCAGCCGCCGTTACCATCAGTGGTCGCCACATCTCCTTGCGAGGCGCGCCGCTCAATCTGCAGCTCAGCGCGCGCGACCTCGTCTTCGACCAGGGCCGCGACGACCAGGGACAAGCGCTGCTCCTCGTCAAAAGCATTCGCACCGGACATTTCGTTCTTTCTGTCGCGCAAATGGATTTGGAGAAGGCGATCCGCGAAATGGCCGTGCGCGAAGCCGCCCGGCATGGCATCGTCATCGAGGAAACGCGTCTTTCCCTGCGGGCCCGCGGGCCGCGGTCCCTCGCGGCTGATGTCCGTTTGCGCGCGCGCAAATTTCTTTTTCGGACTCATATCGACATCTCTGGACAGGTAAATATCGACGACCAATTCAACGCGCGCGTTTCCAACCTGAAATGCCGCGCGGAAGGCACGATCGGCTCCATCGCGTGCGGCGCGCTCCAGCCGCACTTACAGCGCCTGGAGGGCCAAAGTTTCCCGCTCATGTCCTTTCCGCTCGTCGAGATTAAACTGCGAGATGTCCGGATTACGGTGGCCGACGCCATCGAGATCACGGCCGATTTCGGGTCGGCCGACTGACGGGCGGACCGGGCATGCGTTCATGATTCGACCGGTTCCACGGACGCCTGCCGGAATTTGGCGCTTTTCCCAAGCTGCTTCGCCCGCTATTTACGGACGTATGGCTGCACGATCCTTCTCTGCGACCGTTCGCCCGCTCCGGGCATTGCGCTTCCCATGACCACGAACACGCTCCGCACCGTTCCGCTCTTCGAATCGCTCAGCGACGGGGAAGCGTCCGCGCTGTGCGAGCTGCTCGAGACCATCGATTGCCTTCCCTACCAGGTTCTTTTCCAGGCGGGCGATGCCGGCGACGGCATGTACCTGATCGAGCAAGGCAAGGTCAGCATCAGCATGAAAGCAGCCGACGGCCACGACCTCACCATCGCGGAATTGGGAGCCGGCGATTTCTTTGGGGAAATGGCCATGCTCGACGGGCAACCGCGCTCGGCCCGGGCCACCGCCCTGGAGCCCTCGCGCCTGGCCATCCTCTCTCGCAAGGATTTTCTCTCCTTCGTACAGGGGAACGCAAATGTGGCGCTCGAAATGTTGAGCGCACTGGCCCATCGCCTGCGCCGCACCGATGAGCTTTTGCAGAATCGCATCACGCGTAACGTCAACGAAGAGGAAGCGGCTCACCTCACTTTTGGCGATCGAGCCGCCGATGCCATCGCAGAATTCGGCGGCAGCTGGAAGTTCATCATCGCCTCGCTCGCGCTTTTCGTAATCTGGGTCTCGCTCAACACCATCCTGCTCACCCGGCAACCATTCGACCCGTTTCCCTTTATCCTCCTGAACCTGGCCCTCAATATGATCACCGCGCTGCAAGCGCCCATCATCATGATGTCGCAGAATCGGCAGAGTCATAAAGACCGGTTGCGAGCCGATTTGGATTACGCGGTCAATTTGAAGAACGAGCTCGCTTTGAACGAGATCCTGCAGCGCCTGCAAGTACTGGAGCGGGATTGCTTGCGTCTGACCGGAGAAAGGTCGAAGCCCCGACAAGGCGAGCGTCTCTAATCTTTTCCCATGAAATTCAAACTCCTGGCCTATGTCGGAACCTGGCTGGCCGCCCTTTTCGCGACTGATCCGACCCTGGTCTCTGGCCGCTCGGCTACATGTTTCCCCTCGGTTTTTACGCTTTCTTCTTCCCGGAACACCGGCAGTCCAGCGGCTGGGTGGTTCTTTTTGGTGTGTTTGCCCTCTACTTTATCCACGCCATTTTTTATTTCCGGACTCGCACAAATCGCTCCTCCCTTCTCTTTCTCGGGCTGCTTGTCGCCTTACTGATTTGTAACGTGGCGGGCTGCCGCGCCATGATCCATGCTTACTAAGGCAGTTGGGACGCCCGCTCCTAAAATCCTCCGGTTGTAGGACCTGCCGGGAGCCGCCAAGCGGGACGGCATGCCGGCGAGGAAAATACCTTTTTTTTTAATCGTTGACAGCGCGCATCGCGTTAATTTACGACGAAGCCGTCCTTCGGATGCTTGAGGGAGTTTAGTGGGAAGAGAGCGGTGCACCCGGGGGTTCGTCAGCTTAGGAAAAGAGCCCGAAATGAAAACGCATCCTCTCGTTGGCATTCGTCAATGGCAAATTTTTTAAGTCAGCTCATCGAGCAGTCAACCTAATTCAACCCGAGGGAACCCATGAAAAAACGCCAAACAACCTCCGCCCTGTCCGCGATTCAAATCGCGCTTTCGCTCCTTCTCATCTCGATCTCCATCGTTCTCGCGATCGCGGCCACGCATAATCCGGCCGCCTCCCAGCGCTGGGGAACGAGCAATGCCCGCGCGGCCCAGACGAACCCCGCGGCCATTACCCTTGCTCCCAGCACCACTCCCCTCACCCAGAGTCTGGACGTGCCGGAGCACAAGATGACGATTCGTTATCCGGATAACTGGTCGGTCGGTCCGAAGCGCCTCTCCAACATGCAGGAGTTACTCAATATGCCAGCGGAAGTACAGGGCCGCGCCCCCATCCTGACCAAGATCAAGGTCCGCCACCAGAATCGGATCGATCATGCGGACGCGCTGAACGAGTTGGCCGAGATCTCGAAGGAAACGAAGGATCCCGTCACCTTCCTCACCATCGGCGACCGCCCAGCCATGCAGCGGGCCGGACTGGAGGAACGGCAACAGCCCGATGAAGGGCCGCGTTTTTCCGATGAATACATGATCCGGGTGACCACCGCGATTGCCGACGGCAATTCCGTCATTCGAATCGACGCCCTTCTCCCATCCGACGCGGATGCGAAACTTTTGGGCGACACTTCAGCCATCGCACGCGGAATCACCTTCGCGCAGCCAGGCAACGCCAGCGGAGCGGAACGCGATTTGCAGGCTTTACGAACCAGAACCGCCCCTTCCCAAACTGCGCCCGTAACGCCCGCTGGGCCCTCCATTTTCCCCAGGCGGCCGTCCAATACGCAACCCGCACCGGGGCAAATAAACATATCTGCCTTGCCCAGCGGCGAATCTCCCGATTCTGGTCCCGGCGCGTCGCGCGTCTTCAACGGGGGCAATGGCGAACTGGAAATGGTGGTATCGCAAGACGCCAAGACGGTCATCATTGGCCGCCAGAATAATTGGATCACTTCGAAAGATGGCGGGCAGACCTTCCCCTTCAGCGGAAGCCTGAATTTCGGGGATGGCGATCCTTCCCTCGCCCAGGGGAAGAGTGGAAACTATTACATCGCGGGCATTCGCACCGGCGGAGGTGGTTGTACTTTTCCCGGCGTCGATCCCAATCCGACGCATACCTTTGGATACACCTGCACCGGATTTCGCCGTTCCACCGACGGAGGCCAGACTTTCCCGGTTCTGAGCAACTCCGTGGTCTGCCCTAACGACAAGCCGGGCGGGCCGCCCACCGTGGCGGATCGTTGCTTCCCGGATCAGGAACATATCGCGGCCGATCTCTTCAACGCGGGCGGGAGCGGCGACCAGGTTTACTCAACTTGGCGAAACTTCGACGCCGCCGATCAGGACCCGGCCATCGTCTGCTCACAGGACAGTGGCGTCACCTGGACGGCGGCGGCGGACGTGGATAGCGGATTCATTCCCAGGATCGGGGTGGGACAGAACGGTTTCGTTTATGTCGTCTATCGCTCGGGCGGTAACATTCGTCTGAACAAATACAGCTCCTGCGCAAGCGGCTTGGCCGCTCAACCAGGTTTCCCATTGACCATTGCCACGGTCACCGATGTCACCTGCCCAGTGGCCGGACTCGATCGCTGCAACGATGGCAACAATCTCTCCAGCATCATGGTGGCTGTGGACGACACAAATCCGAACCACGTCTATGTCGCTTACGGGAATGAAACGGCTGCCGGGAATCAGGATATTTTGGTGCGCGATTCTCTCGATGGCGGAGCCACCTGGCCGGGGCCCCGCGTGGTCAGAGTCAACACGGCCGTCCCGGCCGTTCGGTTTATGCCCTGGATTTCGACCACCCAGGGGACCGCATACGTGACCTGGTATGACCGACGCGCGGCCACGCCTTGTCCCGCGCCGCCCTGCGCCGCGAACAACGATTTAACCGATTTTTATGCGAGCAGCGCAAATCTCGACGGCGGTGGCAATCTCGCAGCTGGAACGGAAATCAAGCTGACGAACGGGGCGGATCCGCAGTGCGCGGGAGGCAAGACTCCGGGAAGCAGCGCCAGTTGGCCGTGCAACACTCGATCGACGGGTGACTCCGAGACCTGTTCCGTTCAGCCTCAGTTGGCCGGCGTTTGTTGCGACAACACCATGCCGGGTTGTCCGGGTTCGCAGCAACGTTGTGACTTTAGTTCGGGCCCGGCGTGTCCCGGCGGCGAGACCTGCAACGGTGGGGGCGGTTGTCCGAAATACGGTGACTATAACGGCAATGCGGCTGCCGGTGGCCGTCTCTTCGCCGCCTGGGCTTCGGCCGTGCCGCCAACCGGCATCGCCGCTTCCGGAAACATCGACGTCTTCTTTGCCTCCAAACTGGTGGCCAACGTGCCGGTGATCTCCGTGCCGGGAACGTTGAATTTCCCGGACACTTGCGTGAACAGCACGAGCAATTCCACCCTGAATGTGTGCAACACGGGCAAGGCGGACCTGGAAGCGAACTCGATTACCTCGGACAACACCCAGTTTACGGTGACGGCGCCATCGTCGGGCTATCCCGTCGTGATTAGCCCGGATTTCTGCTACCCGTTCCAGGCCAAGTTCACGCCCACCAGCACGGGCGCGAAGACGGCCAACATCACGATTGCCAGCAATGACCCGACCAGTCCGTCGGTTGTCGTGCAGGCGACAGGCACAGGCGGCACCAGCTCGGTCCGGGTCACCGGCTCGACCAGTTTTGGCGATGTCTGCACAGGAGGCACGGCGGAGAAAACCATTTCCGTCTGCAACACCGGAAGCTGCGATCTGCACGTGACCAGCGCAGCCTTCTCGCCAGCCTGCCCTGATTTCACGCTCGTCAATAATCCCTTCCCCGCGACGATCAGCCACGGTTCCTGTCTGGATCTGACGATTCGCTTCACCCCGACTTCGACCGGCAGCAAGTCGTGCACGCTCGTCGTTTCGAGCGATGATCCGACGAACCCGACTGTGAATATCTCGGTCACAGCGAACACACCCTCCGGAGCCATTGGGGTTGCGCCGGACCAGGCGTTCCCGCCGACCGTAATCCAAAGCACTGGAGCGTGCAGTTCCGCGCGGCCCTTCCCGATCTCGAACACGGGAGCATGCACCGTCAAAGTCACCAATGTTAGCCTGAGTGGACCCAATCCGGGTGATTATGCGTTTAGCGGTCTCCCCACTTTACCGACCGTCCTCGGACCGGGAGATGTGCTGGGCTCCGGCGGATTTTCGCTGCTCTTCAAGCCCACCGCGATCGATCGAAATCGCCTGGCCACTATCTCGGTCACCTATGAAACCGATCCCACCACGGGCGCGACCGCCACGATCAATCGAGCGCTTGCCGGCGAAGGAGTCAACACCGGGGTCCGGCTGCTCGTTACGCAAGGCGGCGTGCCGGTGCCGGTGGTCGATAAGATCTACCTCAAGCGGATCAAGAAGAGGCAGATCAAGCCGAACCTGGTGGTCAATGATACCGTCACCAACGTCCCGCTCCAGAGTGTGACGCCGACACCGCCCGGTGTTCCATTCCAGTTCCATCGCGAATGGGGTGGGGTTTCTAATCCGGTCCAATTGTTGCCCACCGATTACCAGCTCCAGGTCACCCTCAAAGTGGCTGGCAAGAAGGTCACCAAGACGGTCGCCTTCAGCGTCGGCACGTGCGACTTTAACCCAAACATCGTGGTCAATTTCTAGCGCGAAACGCCACTGGCCTGTGGCCTGTCCAAGTTGGCTCGCGTTGTAGCCGGGGTCGCCGACCAAGGTGCAGGTGGCTCGCTCTCGGAGCCGGGGTCCGCGACCCCGGCTACAGGCCCGGCCTGGCGATGACGACCGGGCTTATTGCCGGGCCAGACGGCGAAAGAGAAAGGCGCCGAGGATAAGAAACAACACGTTCGGAGCCCA
>JBBRDU010000026.1:0-35743 GCA_038203615.1 Chthoniobacterales bacterium | reverse complement strand
ATCCCATCGTTTGGTTAAGCAGAAACGGCGTTGGCCCACTAGCCAGCGCCGTTTTTGTTTTTCCGAGGCTGTCTCTCCTGAGCTGGCCCGGGAGCCGGCGAGTTACAGGCTTTCGTGCGGGAGTTGTGACGGCCCTGGGCGCGAGCATTGAACGTGCTATCCCTCAATCGCTCCCCGCGTGGCTTCCGCCGGGACCGTTTAGAACGTGACAACCCCCTGGAAATTGCATCATCCCCTGGCTCCGTCCCAACGTCGGTCCGGCTTTACCCTGGTGGAGATCATGATCGTGATCGCGCTGATCGCTCTGCTGGCGGCCATCAGTCTCCCGGGATTTCTACGTGCCCGCAAACGGGTTCAGGCATCCGTGATTAAGAACGATCTGCGGATGATCGAATCGGCGGTCAGCGAGTATGCCATCGAAACGGGAAAGAGATCGGGCGACCCGGTGGCCGTGATCGATTGGACATCCTATGTGAAAAAGGGGACGAACCTGTATGATCAGGGGGAAGATTTGCTCGGTAACGAGTACGGGCCGCAGACGGTCGACGAGATCCCCTTCGTTCCGGTGGACACGTATTGGGAGTTAGGCGACGTGGCCGACGACGAGTTCTGGGAGCCGTACAACCCCTAAGCGCGTGCGTCGGGAGCCCGGGCGCGGCGTGAATTCACCAGGTAAGATCTCGCGCCACGATGGGTCAAGCCTGCGCGAGAAATTGGTCGAGCTCTGCAGGGCGGGCGAACGCAGCGCGTCTTTTCCCTTCTTGTCCAGCGTCCATCACTCCGCTTGTCCTCTAGCCCATAGCGGAGGCGCGGTTGCGATTGCATCCAGCGAGAAGCCGCTTTTGCCTGGAATCAGCTGACAGTTCCTTAGTTGGAGGACCGTCGAAGGAAGCCGGAAAACGACCGAAAGTCCAAAGAGGAGCGAAGACTAGCGCACGTCTTCGATGTAACTGGCGAGCTGGTAGTCGATCGCTACCCCTTTAATGGCCGCGATTTCCTTGTCGTAATGGAATCCGGTATTGCCGTTACCGGTAAAGTCATGAGCGACGATGGCACCAAACCAGTCCGGATTGCCCCCCAAGCTAATATCTGCGTTCGGGGCGTAGATGGTGGCGTAAACGTTTCCGGGCGGTGCGATGGCAATGGTCTGGGTCGATCCATCGGTCGGTGTCACTCCGTAAAGTTGGAGCTGGCCGGCCTGGCTGATATAGGGAGAAGTGCCGTCGACGTTATTGTTCACGAGTTGATTGGCTTTCACGCTCATGTTCCCGGTGAAATAGATTTTGGCCTTCACGTAGTTGGCGATGGTGACTTTTCCCAGGTCACCATTGACCACCACGGTCACCTCAGTATTAGCTCCGGCCGCGGAATTGATGGTGAGGGAGCTAAGACTGCCGGTATAAACATAAAAGTTCGGATTCCCGACGGAAGGCATGGCTTGGGCGGGCGTGATGGTGGCTGAGCCGCTGCCCGAACTGATGTAGCCGGAGGGATAAGTGGGTTTGATTAAGGGAGGCAGGGTAAAAGGGACATTATTGTCAATCGTCCCGCTAATGTTCGTCCCGGCATGAGAGACGGTTCCGCCACCGGTAGTGACATTGCCATAAATGGGACCGCCCTCGGTGAAGCTGGCCGTGCCGACTGAGACATCGCCGTTGCGCGAATCTGCGTAGTAAGGCGACGCCGGATTGTTGGCGACAAAGGTGTAGGCGCCGTTCTTCGAGTCGTAGCTATCGATCACGCCGCCGGACCCTGGGCCGTTAAAGACATTCGAGGTTTTAAGCGCGCCGGTGAAGGCCGAGATGGGAACTGCGACCAACTCAATCCGGCGGGTGATTTGGGGATAAGGCACGGCGACCGGAGTGGGCGAGGCACTCGGCAGGCCATCCCCGTAACCGTAGGCCGCGAAAAAATGGTCGTAGTTAAAATCAATCCGGCGTAGCCAGGAATCGCCCCGGGTGCTTCCATCCATTCGATCATCCATGCCGACGCGGGCAACGCCAAAGACTTTGGCCGTACCAGTGGCGCGGATGCGGTAACAATCCTGATCGCTGGCGGAATCGCGGTAAAAATTATCGACCGTCACGGTGGTCGTGAGGCTGTTCGATTGACCGAACGTGTAACCGCTTTTGTAATACGAATTGACGACGAAAGGGGTCGAGCCGGCGCCAGGCGTCGGGATGGGCGAGGGAGCTGGCGACGTCCATCCGCTAAAAGCGTTGCCCGGGCTGCTGCAGACTTTGCGCACTTCGTTGAAACCGATATCGCCGCCTGATTCGGCGGCATACAACGCTTCCTTCCAGGCTTTCACCTGTTTGGAGGAGGCGTTATAACGAGTGGCGCAGTTCAGCAGAACGTTGGCGCCGATCAACGAGATGATCAAGATCGTAGCCAACGCGCAAATAATGGTGCTGCCTTCTTGCCGGATTTTGAAATGAATCTTCATGGCGGGAGACATTCCTGACTAACCCCTGCGCTTGTTGCGCAGGTAAGCGGTCGAATAAAGAGTGGTGCCGCCGCGCTCGGTCGCCTGCTGACTGGAGTTCAGATTCGTGGCAAAGATGGGAAGGAACGTGATGGTGGTCGTGAGATACTCGGTATTCGCCAGGGCCAATTGAACGTCCGTGAAGTTCGGCAGCAAATTGTCCGTGCTTGACGCAATGGTGGTCAGCGTGCCGTTTTCCGTGCGCAAGATGGAAAGGCCGCTGATGGTATAAACCACGTTGGAGGCTGTTCCATAGGTCATGGTGACGCCGGTCGCGGTAGCCGTGGCATTCTGCGATAGCGTAACGGTCGTTGCATTGGTGAAGGTCTGGATGGTGGTGCCGTTTTGAATTCCGCTACCGGTGACGGCGCGTCCAACGTCCGACGCGGTGAAGGCGCCCGAGGTCGACGTGACTACGGTCGATCCACTGATGGTGGCGGCGTCGTTCACCGTTCTAGAGCCGTAATTCACGGCGTAGCCGTTGGCACTCCAGGAGATGGTGGGGGTGCGGCGTTTACCCACACCGGTGGCGGCGTCCGGGTCGCCCGTGGCGATGATGTAATTGGGAATAACGCACGTCACGCTTTGCGGCGAAGTGGCGGCGGTCACAATGTATGCTCGCTTGGCGTCCCGACTGATGTAGTCGACGATGCGGATCTGCTGCATATGGGTGGCAAAGTAATTATCCACCGCATTAAGACTCTTTTGCAGACTGACGGAGGTGAGGATGGTGGCGCCCAGCATGAACCCACCGATGGCGACGGCGATGGACATCTCGGCCAGGGTGTAGGCCGACGTTCGTGCGATGGAGTGCTTCATGACTTTTTGTTGCCTGCTGCGACGATGGTCTCGGTCTGCTCGGTCATTGAGCGACCGCCCAGCGTCATCGTCCAGGTGTAGGTGACGTTGACTTTGACGAGGGTCGAGGCGGTGAAATCAGCGCCGCCGCTTGGGCTGGAAGTAACGGTGACAGTGGCCCCGGCTGGGCGGGTATAGGTGGCCGAGGGGCTGCCGCTGGGATATCCACTGATCGTGATAACTTCCTGGACTTTTCGGACGAAGTCAGAGGTATTGGACGGGGTGGCCAGAAGGGTCTTAAGGTTGGAGTCGCTTGTCAGATTGCTGAAACTTAAGCCGCGCAGGCCTTCGATTCGGTCCTGCACTCCTTGCAAGGCCGCGACGCTTTCCTTGCTCGCGTCGATGTAGCGGAAACAGACGGCGTTGACCTCGTAAATCGTGCCAAAAAACCCGGCGATTAAAGCCGCGGCGATGACCGTTTCAGCGAGTGTCGTTCCGGCCAGGCGGATGTGAGAGAGCGACAGCTTCATCTTATGATAATTCTAGCAATTGCCATGCCGGGAGGGGCTTCTGCCACTCGAGCCAGCCAAGCTGAGTTCGGTGAAAAAGAGTCGCTATTTCTCCGCCGCCACCATGTTCGACTGGACGGCGTTGGCTTGGGCTGCCGCTAGTTTGGGAGGGGCGACCATATCCAGCTTGAGCCCCGATAAACTGTCCGGCTCGGACGATCCGCGGCATTTCAAAAGAAGATCCAGGGCGCGCCGCATTTTGCCTTTGTTTGTGCAGTAGAGCAGAACGTTTTCCTCGGTCACAGTGCCCGCCTCGAAGGCCCGGACCAGGCATTGATCAAACGAATGCCAGCCCAGGGTCGATGCCGCCTCAATAATTTCCTGGAACGTTTTGCCCTCGGATTCGCCGTAACGAATCGTTTCGCGCGTTCGCAGACTGTTCCCCACCACTTCCGTGATGAGCGACCGGCTGCCCGTGGTATTGGCGACCAAACGCTGGCTGACGACGTAACGCAATGTGTCGGAAAGGCGATACCGGATCTGCTCTTCTTCCTCCCGGCTGAAGAACCCGAGGATCCGGTTGATCGTCTGCCCGGCATTGATCGTGTGAAGAGTGCTGAAGACGATGTGGCCTGTTTCAGACGCCGTCATCGCGATCTCCATCGTTTCGCGATCGCGAATTTCGCCGAGCAGGATGCCTTTGGGCGCCTGGCGGAGCGCTACCCTGAGTCCATGGGCGAAGCTTTCGAAATCTCTTCCCAGTTCGCGCTGACTGACGGCGGCTCGTCCCGGTGGATATATGAATTCGATAGGATCCTCGAGCGTGAGAAGGTGGATCGGCTCGGTTTGACTGAGATGATTCAACATGGCGGCGAGGGTAGTGGTCTTGCCGCTGCCGGTCGCGCCCGTGACCAGAATGATGCCGTTTCGTTCCTTCACGATTTCTTGAAAGACGGGTGGGAGGCCCAGTTTTTCGAGGGTTGGGATTTCGGAAGGAAATTTGCGCATGACGATGGCACGTCCGGCATTCTGTTTGTAAATATTGACGCGCAACCGGGCGACGTCGGGGATCTGATGGCTCGTATCGCATGACCCGGTGGTGGCATACATCTCGAGCAGTCGGGCATTGCCGTTGATGATGTGGCTGGCGACCTCTTCGATGATGTCAGCCGTGAGCAGGGAATCAGGCGTATCGATGGGAAATTCCTGCAAGCGGCCGTGGCACTCGACCAGCGGAGGTTTTCCCTGGATAAAAACCAGGTCGGAAACTTGTTCGGCGCTCTGCACCATCCCAGCCAGCAGTGAGTCTACCGTAGCTCGATCCATCATTCCGGCAGTCGTTAGGGGCTGACCGTGGCGATGGTCGGCGGGTCCGCCAAGGTTCCCAGCGAGTTGCTGAAATCATGGGCGCTCTCGCCCGGTTTGGTGGTGTCCGCAAACGCGTTCGGGACTTCTTCCAAATCAAGGACGGAAAGAGGCACAGCACCGAACGCCGCAATCTCCGCAACTTCAAAGGGCTGGGTTTGCGGCTTTTTCGGCGTCCAGCGCAGGGCGATATAGCGCGCGCCACGGGGATCAAAATCGACAGCGGCCTTGCCTTCACCGATCTGGTCTGGGATCGACGCAATGAGTTTGGCTCCGGCCAGATCCCCCGGAGTCGTGCCCAGGTCGTCCATGGTGTAGACGTCGAGTTGACCTTCCCGCATCTCATAGATCGCGCTGACCCGGTGAACACTCTGGCGACTGGCCAAGGCCACGATCACCGTCGGATGGCTGTCGCGAGAGGCGAAGGAAAAAGAGGTGGAAACATCGTCATCGATCATGCGCAAGGCGGCGGAGGAGTTGCCGGAGCTGACATAAGCGATGCGGGCGTGCGCATATTGATTGGCGAAGTTAAAATTCAGTGTCTCCTCCAGATGAGTAACGAGCTTCATCAGACCAATGCTGTAGGAGGTGCGGGCCCGCAAGACATTGCGCTCGGCAAAACTTTCCAGGGTCCGGCTCCCGTAGAGCGCGACCCCTGCGAGCCGGCCTTCTCTTTGGACACGGAAGGTGAGTTTGACGTATTTGGCTTCCACTCCCAGGATTGGCAAATTGAGGAGTCGCTTGTCCCCGAAACGCGTGGCCGGCTGCACCATGACCCACTTCGGATCTTTGGATCCCAGACGGTAGTTCGAGACGGCCAGGTCAAAATCGCCGTGAGCGGAGGCATTCTGATTAATGAAGGCAAATCGCTGCAACACAGCGATGCGCGGCAGGCTGATGATGAAAGTGTTTTCCCCTAACGGCAGTGGACAACTGAGGGTGTTGTCGTCCAGGACGAGGGCGGCGGGATTATCGTTACTGTCACTGGCGATGGGAACCGTGACGACGACACCCCCCGGAAGAATTCGATCAATATGCGCGCCGCAATTGAGTCGGGCCAGGTTTTTGGCGCGGTTGGCGTCGGCCTCGGCCAGGTCCTGTCCGAAGACGTGGCCAAAGCAGAAAAGAATCGCTCCGGCCAAGGCGGTAACCGTGCCGGTCTTGCTGGGCATGGTAGGCAAGTGCCTCATTCGACACTTGGTTAAAGCTAAGATCGGGCCAAAGAGGGTTTTCCTCCTCCCATCCCCCGGAATCGGCCCTTGCCCTTGTCTCGGGCCCGGAGAAATTCGCACGTTTGCGAAATCCATGAGCCTTGGAGAAAAGCGTGCCTGGCAAACCGTCTGCGCGCCCGATCGCCGCGATGCTTGTCGTTAGGCTCGGCTCAATGCTGGAGCCGCCCGAGGGCTTTCTCCAACAGGGCTCTTTCCTCCGGCAGGAGCGTGGCATTCTTGCCGGCCTCGAGAAATTCGCGCGCTCGCGGATCCTTCGCGGCGGCCAGGCAAATACCGTAGTAGGCGCTGACGGCCGGGTCGCGCAATTGCTCTTCGCTCATGGCATTCATGACCTTCTCCGCCTCTCGCACACTCCCCTTTGTGAGCAAAGCGTAGGCATAAGTGGTGGCGTAAGCGGGATTGGAAGGCTTTTTCCGGTAGATGTCCGCCGCCGTCCGGCGCGCCTCGTCCGGTTGCGCGTTCAGCAAAAGCGAAATCTGGGCAAGATTGTTTTGGATATCCAAGTTGGAAGGATCGGAGTCCGCCAACCGGAGGAGCACCCGATATAATCCCTGGGTGTCTTTGCCCTTCGCGTAGTGTCGATAAAGGGTCACGATGGCCTCGTTTTGCTTTTCCGGACGTTTCGTCAGGGCCCAAAGCAGATCAACCGTCTCAGACTCCCAGCGCCACTGCGAAACGAGGCTGATAAGTGAAATAAGGTTATTGCTGTCGTTGGACGCATCCTTGACCGCGGCGGCCCATTCCTTCTCGGCGGCTGCCGTCTTGTCTTGGGCGCGCAGGGCGTGCGCCAGAAAGGCGTGCCGCAAGAAATCCTGTTTCCAAGTCGCGTCCTTGGTCGCTGCCGCCAGTTGCGGCCAGTCTTTGAGGTGGAGGTAAACATCGGCGATGGCCAGGGGCACGGGCCATTTTCCGCGAGTCTCCGCCGGCACCGTCTTGAGAAAGTCGACGGCTACCAGGTTCAGATTCTTGATGCTCATCCAGGAGAGCAGTTGCGTCAGACTCAACGGGCTGGCGGCAGTCGACTTTTCCAACTCCGTGAGGTAGGCGCTGAAACCCGGATCCTGCACCTGATGCATGAAATCGAGGTAGAGAATCTTATCCGAGAGCGAGGCTTCGGGATACGCCTGAAGCTCCCGCGCCAGGGCCACGAGTTCATGACCAGTCTGCTGGCGCGTGACTCCTTCTGCGATTAAGGCTCGGGTCGCGGCGATCCGGTAGCGCGAGTCTTCGCGCAAACTCTGGAGCGCCTTTTCCCCGGCAGCGTGGCGCTCTGGATTGGGCGATCGCAATTGGGAAATCCCGAATTGAAGTTGGTAGGCCTTCTCGGCAGGGGCCAGGCGCACCGCTTCGCCCCATTCGGTTTCCGCTTTCGGATCCTGATGGCGGCCTTGGGCGACCAGGGCGGAGACGGCGTGGTAGCCAGCGGTTTGCCGGGATGCTTCCGGAACCTGCCCAAGGGCGCGCTCGGCCATGGCCAAGTCATTAAAGAGGACGGCGGATCTGGCCCAAGCGAGGATGTCTTCGAGCGATTGGGGCTGAAGTTGAATGATCTTCCGGCGCCAATCCAAGGCGCCACGATCGCCCGCGCGTTCACCGAGTTGAGCCATCATGCGCGAGGCGCCGATGCTGTTGGCCTTGAGATTGAGCGCGGTGCGCGCGGCCAGGCTGGCTGTGCGATAGTCCCCCTGTTCGAACGCCAACGTCGCGCGCCGCACCAGCTGTCGTTCCTGCCACCGCGCATACGCGTCGTAGCCGCCCCAGATCAGTGCGATGACAAGGATGATGGCGGCGAGCGCTCCGAAGGTTAATCGGAGGAAGGTCCGCTGCGTTCGATCGACTGATTTTTCCACAGGTCTAAAGCTAGGTCACCGTCTCGGCCCGTCCAGCGTGGCTCGCCTCGGCTGTCGCGTTAGGCCAATGGTGTACCGACCTAGCAGAGTACATGCCCCTGCTACACGCCAGACAGAGGCTCGCAAGTTGCTCGGAGCCGGCTAAGATGTTGGGCTCATGAAGGCGACTTTGGCGACTCCTCCCACGGTGGCCTCCCCGGATCCACGAACGCGCGCCGCGCCGCTCGCCCTGCTTTTTTTCTCACTGGCTCTTATCTGGTTTGAGGCGATTCGTCATCTGCGCAGCGAATGGTCGTTTAACCCTCAATATAGCTATGGGTGGAGCGTGCCGTTTCTCGCCGTTTTTTTACTTTGGAAGCGATGGCCGAACCGTCCCACGCCTGCGCCGCCTTCCACCCGGACGTGGCCCAGCCTGGCCATCCTGGCCGGTGCGATTCTGCTGTTCCCGGTTCGTTTTCTTTCCGGCGCAAATCCCGACTGGCGTTTGCTCAGTTGGTCCGGCGCGGGGCTGGCTATCGGCGTCTCGCTCAGCCTGGTTTATCTGGTGGGCGGGAAGTCCTGGGTTCGCCATTTCGCCTTTCCTTTTCTTTTTGTGCTCGTGGCGGTGCCGTGGCCGGTCCAGTTCGAACAATTTGTGACGCAAGCTCTCATGCGCGCGGTCACTGCCATCAATGTGTTCGGCCTCAATCTCGCCGGCGTGCCCGCCCTGCAGCAAGGCAATCTCATTGAAGTAGGATCCGGTTTGATCGGAATTGAAGAGGCCTGTAGCGGCGTGCGCTCATTACAGGCCACTTTCATGATCTCTCTTTTTCTCGGGGAGCTTTATTCCTTCTCGTGGGGCCGTCGCCTGGTTCTCCTGCTGGCCGGGGCGAGCCTGGCCTTCCTTTGCAACCTGGTGCGCACGGCTTTCCTGGTCTGGATTGGAACTCAGCAGGGAGCCGCGGCCATTCACGCGTGGCACGATCCTGCTGGCCTAACGATCCTGCTATTCTGCCTGTTTGGTTTGTGGCTGATCAGTTTGCTCATGCGGCGCGGTCGCCTGGAAGAGACGTCGCCACTCGGCGCGAACCCATCCTGGAATGGTTTTGGGGTGTCCCCGGCGTTGCTCGCCTCCCTGGCGGTTTGGTTGCTCTTGACCGAAGTCGGCGTCCAAATCTGGTACCAGGCGCACCAGTCGCCGCTGGAGAATTCGCGCTGGACGGTGCGATGGCCTACGGCGCAGGAGAATTACAAGGCCGTCCCGATTGCCCCGGAAGCGGAAGGCCTGCTCCGCTATAACGACGGCGGAGGAGGAGCCTGGAAGGCGTCCGATGGCCGGCCCTGGCTCATGTATTTCTTCCGCTGGCTGCCGGGCCGGACCGCGGCACTCTTCGTCAAAACCCACCGCCCCGATGTCTGCCTGCCCGCCAGTGGCATGACGCTAGTGAGCGACAATGGGATCCAGTTGCTCGACGTGAACGGGGTGAAACTTCCCGTTCGATCTTATCGTTTCGATTCCAGAGGCACGCCCCTGCACGTCTTCTACTGCTATTGGGATGCCCGTTCTTCCTACGAAAGTACGAAGGCGGCCAATGAAGAGGATTGGACGGCGCAAGGGCGGATCCGGGCGGCTCTGCGCGGCCGGCGCGAAATCGGCGCGCAAATGCTGGAGCTGGTTGTCTGGGGCTACGAGAACGACGCGGAAGCGCGGGCGGCGCTGCAACACCAGCTGGGACAAATTGTGACCGCCGGTTAACGGGTTTGGGCAATCCGTGCCACCGAAAGTCACAGCAAGAAGCGGGTGGTTCCGGAGACCAAAACGCGCCACGATCAGGACATGAACGATTACGAACGAGTGGCGGCCATGATCCGATATCTGGATCAACATCACACCGATCAACCCGATCTGGCCGCGCTGGCTCGCGGCGCCGGGCTGAGCCCGTTTCATTTTCATCGACTGTTTTCTGCCTGGGCCGGGGTTACGCCAAAGGATTTTCTGCAATGCCTGACGCTTCAACACGTCAAGGAGCTGCTGCGGGAGGGGGAAAGCGTTTTGAGCGCATCGCTGGAAGCGGGACTGTCGGGTCCCGGCCGAATCCATGATCTGTGCGTGACCCTGGAAGCAGCGTCGCCCGGAGAAATGAAGAAGCAGGGAGCCGGCCTCAAGATTACGTTTGGCTTTGCCGCGTCGCCTTTCGGCGAAACGCTGATCGGCGAAACAAAGCGTGGGATCTGTCATCTCTCTTTTGTGGATCCGGCCGGTCGCGATCGCGCTGAGCATGATCTGCAAAGCGAGTGGGCGGCCGCGAGCTTTCATCGTTCGGATGGCCGTGCCGCCAAATTGGCCGCGGTGATCTTTTCCCGCGACGACGCCAAGGACGCGCCCCGCAAATTGCGCGCGTTCCTGCGCGCTACTCCCTTCCAGTTGCGCGTCTGGCGCGCCTTGTTGCGGGTGCCAGCCGGTGCACTGGTCACTTATGGCCGGCTTTCCTCGGCCATTGCCCAACCGGGCGCGGCCCGCGCGGTTGGCAGCGCCGTCGGCGCCAACCCCATCGCCTTCCTCATTCCTTGCCACCGCGTCATTCGCGAAACCGGCGTCCTCGGCGGCTACCGATGGGACCCGATTCGTAAGCGGGCCATGATCGGCTGGGAAGGATCGCGCGGATTGAAGAGCGCGCCGGGAATCCTGCAGGCGCACGCCGCCTAGCGACGAGAGGTCGACAAGTTCGGATCCACGAATACCGTGCGATAGTATTCCATTCATGGATACGTCGCCTGATCCCGCTTCACCCTCGTATGATCATCCCGCGCGCGGCTTGCGCCGGCGCGATCTCGATCCGGACCCGATCAGGCAATTCGCCAACTGGTTTACAGCCGCCATCGAGGCCGGCATCCGGGACGTGAATGCCATGAGCCTGGCCACGGCCACCGCCGACAGTCGGCCGTTCGTGCGCATCGTCCTGCTCAAAGGATTCGACCACGACGGCTTTGTCTTTTTCACAAACTACGAAAGCCAGAAGGGCCGGCAGTTGGAGGCAAATCCGCACGCCGCCCTCGCCTTTTACTGGATCGAACTGGACCGTCAGATCCGCATCGGCGGCCCGGTCGAGAAAACACCGAGGGAGGAATCAGAAAGATATTTTCATTCGCGCCCGGCGGCCAGCCAGTTGGGAGCATGGGCTTCGCATCAAAGCGAGGTGATTGATGGACGTCGCGTCCTGGATGCCCGCCTCGCCCAAGTCACAGAACGTTTTGATCAGCAAGTGATTCCGTTGCCGCCGCATTGGGGCGGGTTCCGGGTGCGTCCGGAGATGATGGAATTCTGGCAGGGCCGGCCCAATCGCTTGCATGATCGGTTTGGCTATCGGCGCGATCAGGGCGGGACGTGGTTGATTGAGCGCCTCGCGCCGTAGTGCGACGCCTGAGAAAGATTCTTGCGCCTTCGGCGGAGGGTTTAGCAACGCCCTCGGAGAGGTCGTTCCACCTATCTTGGATGCATAACGTGCAGAGGTGGATCGCGATCTCCCTTGGCGCGCCGCCGCCTTGGCCAAGGCGGCGAGCGCGATGGTTAACCCTAAGCGTGTTCCCCCAGGGCGCATGAACGCGATGCCGGACGTGGAGAAGGGACGCGGAAGTCGCGCGAGGTGCGAATTCATATTATAATGAACCCGACCGAAAGTGATTTTATGCAAGACGATCCATTAGCTTCCATCCCGGCCAACGAAGATCAAAATTTGGAAAGCGACGGACGTTTGCGTCGCGTCGCCCAAAAAGCCTCCACTGTCGCCGGTGATACCTGGCAGCAAACCAAGGAAAAGGCGGGCGTGGCCCGCGAGCGCACCGAATTTTTTCTTCGGGAAAATCCGGTCCCGACCATCATCGGCGCGCTGGCCCTGGGGCTGGCCGTGGGCTGGGCTCTGCGCTACGCCACGGCGGAAGACGAAAAAGAGGTGGAAATGGAATCGCCGCTCGGGCGGGTCAACTGGAGCTTTCTCTCCCTGCCATTTCTCTGGCCGTTCCTGAAAACGGTAAAGGAGAAGTATGAAGATTCCGCCGAAACGGTAAAGGACAGCGTGGACCGGTTACGCGATATCGACGTGAAGCGCTATACTAAACCGATCCGCAAACGCTGGAAATCCTGGAGAGATTGAGCGCGGCAGGGGCGATGCGTCCGGGCCGCAGGTAGGCGAGAACAGCAAATTCCTTTAGCGTGGAATTTCCTGGGCGGGAGATGTTAGTCTCGTGGCGTGCCTGGGGTGCGCTTCGTTTTCTTCTCTCTGTTGCTCGTGGCTGCGGCATCGGTTAAAGCCGCGGGAGGCGACGTCAAACAGGCGCGGGAAGGCCCCGGGGTTTTTGTCGGCTCGGCTGGCTGCAGTTCTTCCAGCTGCCATGGCGGTGCCGGCGAAAAGCGCAGCCAATTTATCACCTGGAGCCGGCAAGATTTTCATACACGGGCTTATGCCATTCTTCTGGACGCGCGTTCCACCCGGATCGCCGAGGCGGTCGGCATTGGCCACGCTCCGGCCAATGCGCGGTGCATGGGATGTCACTCTCCCTTGCAAGCGGTGGCGCCCACTCGCCTGGCGGCTGTGGCCCCGGTTGATCAGGGAGTTTCCTGCGAATCGTGTCATGGCGCGGCGGGCGGCTGGTTACGCGGGCATACGCGGCCCGATTGGACATACGCCATGCGGGTCAGCGCTGGTCTGCACGACCTGCGCAATCTTTCTATGCGCGCGAATGCCTGCGTGGCTTGTCATCAAAATATCGACAAGGACATCTTGCAAGCGGGCCATCCCACCCTCGTCTTCGAGCTCGACAGCCAATCGGTCAACGAACCGAAACACTGGAAGGACGAGGATCCGTGGAGCGGCGCCCGCGCCTGGTTAACCGGGCAAGCTACGGCCTTGCGCGAAGCGGCCTGGGGTGCTCGGACGCAGAGCGAACCCGCGCCCGATATGCAGGAAACGTCGGTGGCGCTCGGCTGGCTGCTGGCCAGGGTTACGTTGACCGATCCGAATTTGCCGCAAGTGGTGGAGCCGGCCACGTCTGATCTGGAGCCGTTGCAAAAGGAAGGGGACACTCTGGCGCGGGCCGCGGCGAAATGGAGCCCGACGACGGACGGGGTCCTGTCGGTGTTGCGAAGTTTGGCTGAAACGGATCCCGAGTTTACGATCAACAAGGAGCGCTCGGTGGAGGCGTGCTTCTATCGGGGGCGGCGGCTGGTCCTGGCCTTGGATCGGTTGACCGCGGCGCTCAATGCTAACCGCGATGTCCCGCTCAAGCTGGATCCGGAATTAAGCGCGTTGCGAAAAGATATCGACGAGGCGCACGGGCATCTTGATACCGGAAAGTTCGCCGAGCACTTGCGCGCTTTGCGCAGGAAACTGTAGGGGCGGCCGCTCCGCCACTCCTTGTAAATCACGGTTTGAATGAAGTGACCTTCTCCCAGAAAATACCCGGTCACTTAGAGGACGCTGCCAGGGTCCCGTTCCCACGGGGCGGGAAGCTGACCGCTTCCCCTACAGGAATCTCATAGCGAAGAAGAGGCGCTTGAGAGAGTTGTGAATTTCGCCACTGGTCAGTGGTGATAACAGGGAAACTCATCTGCGACGCAGTCGTGATCGTGGGGCTGGCGGGCTGCGCTTCAGGGAAAAGGCTGAACTGGACGGCTGGCGCTGAGCAGTCACACAAGTGGGGATATTACAGCGGGTTCCCTGAGACACGCTGGGATCCGGACGGTCGCTCCATGACTCTGCTCAACGAGCTGCGTTACATTGACCCAAAGGGCGCGGTGTGGATCGCCCCTGCCGGATCGAAAGTTCTCAGAGGCGTCCATTCCGAAATCGTTCTGGTCCATCATGGGCGGACCGTTTGAGGGAAGATATCGAAACGCCTCCGTCCTGCACGACGTCGCCTACGATCAGCACAATCGACCCTGGCAGGAATGCGATCTGATGTTCTACAACGCGATGCGTTGCAGCGGGGTCGGGCGAGTCGAAGCCGGCACCATGTACTACTCGCTTTATAAGTTCGGCCGGGACTGGGAGTACACCGTCAAAAAGGCCAGGCCGGTGAAAGAGACCGAGCCCGGGGCCGAGGTTGAAAAATTCCCACGGGCCACCCCGGTGAATGAGAGCCAGGTCACGGCGGCGCGCGATTGGATCCGCAGTGCGGAACCGAGCGCGGAGCAGATTCAAGCGCACGCCAAAATCGAATAGTAGGTAGGGACAGCGCGCTGCGCCGTCCCTACCAATCAGAGAGTCTTGCCGGGTCCCCATAAGGCGCGGCCTGGTTTCGCGCCGGTGTGCTCGCCCTCTTTCAGCACAGGTTGGCCGTTCACGAACACATGCTTCACGCCCACAGCGTATTGATGTGGCTTATCGAAGGTGGCGCGGTCGGCGATCGTGGCCGGATCAAAGACGGCGATGTCGGCAAACATGCCCTCTTTGAGCAACCCCCGGTGATCCAAACCCAGATTGGTGGCCGGCAGGGCACTTAGCCGTCGCACCGCCTCGCCTAACGAAATCAGTTTTTCATCGCGGACATATTTTCCGAGCACGCGCGCGAAGTTGCCGTAGGCGCGCGGATGTGGATTCGATTTCAGGAAAACACCCTCCGGTACTTGCGAGGCTTCATCGGAACCGAAAGAGATCCACGGTTTCGCCAATTCTTTCTTCACGTTCTCTTCCGACATCATGAAATAGATCGTGTCGATGCGCGATTCATCCTCGGCGATCAGGTCCATAAGGGTTTCGATGGCATCTTGTCCGCGCATCTTCGCAACTTCGGCTAGCGATTTTCCGGTGAGCGGTTTCAGTTTCTCCGACTTAAAACCAACGAGGAGAATTCGATCAGGAGACCCGGCGGCGAGATACATGTTTTCCCAGGCATCGCTCGGCTTCTTGACCTCCTCGGCAATCCTGGCGCGCGTGGCTGGATCACGCAGGCGTTTCAGCAACGCCGGAGAACCGCCATCTTCCGTCCAGGGCGGAAGGCAGGCGTCGAGTCCTGTCCCGCCCGCGGTGTAAGTGTACATGTCGGCGGTGATTTTTAGCCCCTCCTTCTGGGCGGCTTCAATCCGGGAAAGGAAATCGTCGAGCTTCGGCCAATTCTGCTGACCGGCGGCTTTGATGTGATAAATCTCAGCCGGTATGCCGGCGGCCCGGCTGATTTGCACGAGTTCATCGAAGGCTTCGAGCAAACGGTTCCCTTCACTCCGCATATGCGAGATGTATTTGCCCTTATATTTGGCGGCCACTTTGCAGAGCTCGATGAGCTCTTCGGTTTTGGCGTAAAAGGCCGGCGGATAGATCAGGGAGGTGCCAATGCCCAGCGCCCCCGCTTCCATTTCCTTGCGCACCAATTCGCGCATTTGTTCGAGCTGGGTCGGGGTCGGCGCTTTATCTTCCAATCCGACGACGTAATCGCGAATGGTCGTTGCTCCCACGAATGAGGCTACGTTGCAGGAGATCCCGCGGGTCTCGAGATAACGAAGATATTCAGACAAAGTCGTCCACGGAATCTCGTATTTGATATCTTTCTGGTCCTTCCGCATCCGCTGCTTCATCGCGTCATTCAACGGACCCATCGATTCGCCTTCGCCCATGATTTCGGTGGTGACTCCCTGCCGAATCTCACTCTGGGAATGGCCATCCTGAATGAGCGACTCGGTGGACCAGGAGAGCATGTTAATAAAGCCGGGCGCGACCGCCAGGCCTTTGGCGTCCACCACATTTTTGGCTGTGGCCTTTCCAAAATCCCCGACTCCTGCGATGCGATCGCCCCGAATGGCAACATCGGCCCGTCGCCCTTCCCCACCCGATCCATCATAGACCATGCCGCCTTTGATAATGGTATCGAAGGCCGGAGCAGGTTGACCGCAAAGCGGAAGGACCGAGGAAAGGAAGGCGACAGATAGGCAAAATAAGCAACGCATGAGCCGAGTTTGATCCCCTCTTTTCTGTAGGGGAAGCAGTTTGCTTCCCATTTTACACGGCCGGGACGCCAGGAGCGGCCCCAACAGGAACGAAGGAGCCATGCGCAACCCGCCGCAGTCTCGCGTGGTGTTATCGGCGATCGCTGTTCATTCGTAACGGATGGCGATCACTTCCAAATGCTCTTCGCCGCAGGGGTATTTGAACCGGACGCGTTGTCCGACTTTCGCATTCATCAAAGCGCGCGCCACGGGAGAGAGCCAACTGACCCAGCCGCGGGCATGATCGGTCTCATCCACGCCTACGATCCGGAACGTCTCCTCGCCGTCCGGACCGCGGACAGTGACGGTGGCCCCGAAGGTGACAGTCTTTGGGGGTGCGTCTGGCGGAGAAACGACTTCGGCGGACTGGAAACTTTGCTCGAGCTGGAAGATGCGCTGGTCGATCAAGCGGAGGCGGCGTTTCGCCTCCGAATCGTCGGAAGCCGCGGCGAGGGCCGGCCGTTCTATATCGACGAGGCGGGCGAGCTCAGCGCGGAGCCGATCGGCCCCGGCACGGGTCATGTAGTTGCGCGCGCCGGGCGGAAGTGCAGACAAGGTCGGCGGAAGGTCGGGATATTCCGGTCCTTCGTTCTCTTCGCGGGTAAACGCCTTGCTCATGGAGATTAGAAGATATCACTGGGGAAGATGTGTTCCAAGGAGAGCCAGAGTGAGCGGCTTCGCTGCTGCGGCGTAACATTGCGCTCGGAGATCGCGATCCACCTCGCGCTTCTTGGTGAAACGGCCTCTCCGAGGGCGTTGCTAAAATGAAAGCGGCGAGCCGCTCACTCTCTTACTTCTTGCCGCCCGGCTCCGAAGCCTGGAGCAGCTTGACCAGCTCATCCTTCCACAAGGCTGCGATGGTGTGGCTGCCGTGCCCGCGTGTTTTCTCGCTCAGCGGAAGGATTAGGGCGCGACCGTGCGGAACGCGTTTGATTTCCCGCTCCAGAAGGCCGAGTTCCGGCGGATTGATCAGGTCATCCGCCGAATTGATGGCCAGCAGCGGCACCCTGATCTTCTCCAGGTTCGGACCGGGATCGTAATCATGCGACGCTTCCAGAGCATAGAGAACGTCGTTCGCGTCGTCCGCCTTGGTGATTTGCTCGATGAACTGGTCCAGAGCCTCGTCGGCTTTGGCCAGAGTAGGCGCTTCTTTTTGCCGTAGCACCGGATTACTGCTCATGAGCCACAAGATTTCGGCGGCGGTTCGCAGGCTGGGCGGCTGAGCCGTGTAATCGCCGCCTTTCCAGGCCGGGTCATGGCGGATGGCGTCGATGACCAGGCGGCGCCAGGCGCGATTACGCCCCGAGATTTGGGTGGGCAGACTGGCCAGCGGGAAAAGCGCGTCCATGAAGTCGGGATGCGTTTCGCCCCACAACCAGGTATGCATTCCGCCCATGGACGTTCCCATGATGAGGCGGGCGTGATTCACCCCCAGCCCGTCCGCCAGCAAACGGTGTTGCGCCTCCACCATGTCGACATAGCCGTAGCGGGGAAACTTGGCGCGCAGTCCGTCGCTCGGTTTGCTCGATTTTCCGTGGCCGATGCCATCGGGAAGAACGATGAAATATTTGGTGGCATCGAGCGGCTGCCCCTGGCCGAACAGCTCACCGCCGAATTCGGGGCGAATGAATTGAGCCCCGCTCCCGGTGGTCCCGTGCGTAATCAGAACCGCGTTACGGATGCGGCCCTGTTCGTCGTTTTCTGGTTTTCCAAGGGTGCGATAATGAATGCGCAGCTCGGGCAGGCTTTCGCCCGAAGTGAATTGAAAATCGCGAATGACGTAATCCGCTTCTTTCGGTGCTGGATCATCGGTCGCGCGCGCGAACGTCGCGGCGGACAGAAGAAAAATAACCGCCCCGAGCCGGGGCGATGGGGTGATGGAATTAGCCACAGATAGACGCAGATTATCACAGATTAGAGACTTGCTGTAGCGGAGGTCTGTGACTGGAAGTGCCGGTGGGGCGAGACTCTGTCGAGCCGACTATGTTTTCTGTGCCCGGAATTCGACGGCTCGACGGAGTCTCGCCCCACCCAACCATGGAGTTTTCCGTGCACTGGGCCGCTCCGCTGGTGCAGAGCTTGCTCGGATGGGCGTCGTGCGCTTCGCTCCTATCTTCCTTTATCTGTGCGCTTTTACGGCCGGCGCGGCTGCCATGGAGCTCGGCCAGACGAAGGATTCCATTCTGGCCCAGCACGGGCCCGCCACGGAGGAAAACCACAGCAAAAATACCGCGGTCTATCGCGGCGGCCCCTGGAAAGTAGATCTTCAATATCGAGACGGAGTGGCTTGTCAGCTGACGTTTACGAAAATCGGCCAGCTGAACGAAGCGGAAATACAATCCATCCTGGCCCAGAACGCGGGGGGAGCGGACTGGCGGGAAGTGGAAGGAAACGGACCTCGGCGAACCTGGCAACGGACCGACTTTGCCGCAGCCGAATGCGATCGGGTTGGTCCTCGCGGCGTGACTTTTGTGCAGGCGCCACCGGGCGAAACGACCTCGACCCCTCCGTTGATGGCGGAAGCGCAGCCATCTCCCACACCGGCAGAGGTGTCGACTCCCACCGTCTACGCTATCGAAAAACCGCTCGTTCTGGCACCGGCCCCAGCGCCTTCTTCCGGCGGAATGGTCACAGCCTTCGGGATGTTTATCGACAGTCACCCGCTGGTCGTGCTCATTCCGACTCTGCTTCTTTTGATGGTGTGGCTGGTCAAGCGCAAGAGCAGGCCGTCGGTGGAACCATCCACCCCGCCTCGCCGGGTCGTGACGCCTCGCCCGGCCAATGATGCGATGGCGACCGAGCCGGCCGAGGCGACGCTGGACGGACTCGAACCAGAAGCGTTCGAGTTGTTAGTCGGCGAGATTTTTCGCCGGCAAGACTACGCCGTGGAAATGTCCGGCGGCATCGGATCAGACGGCAGCAACGACCTCACCTTGCGCAAAGGGAACGAAATGATTTTAGTGCAGTGCCGGCACTGGAATAACTGGAAAGTGAGCGCGCCATCGGTGCAGGAATTTTATGGCACGATCATGGCCGCCGGCGCGACCGAGGGGATTTTCATAACGAGCGGCTCTTACACGCGCGACGCCCGGGCTCTCGCCCAGGAAAAGCCGATCCGGCTGATCGATCGAGCCGAGCTGGAGCAGCTCATCATGCAGGTCTCGGCGCCGCGCGAAAACCTATTCGAGTTCAGTCACTGGATGGATGGATTCGCTTCTTCGGTATCAGTGATGGATCCAACCTGTCCATTCTGCAGCCGCTCTATGAAGCTGAAGCGCGGTTTCCAAGGGCGCCCCTTCTGGTGTTGCCAGACCTTTCCGCGCTGCGGCGGCAAACGCGAAGGTCGTGTCGAAGTGCTCCGTTCGCGGGCCGTCTCGGCGGAATTGTAGTTCGCCCCGATTCCTTGCCGCACTTGAAGAAGCGGTTTACGTCCCTGCCGGGCGTGATGAAATCTGCCAAGTAGTGAATGGGTATTCCATATTTTGAGGTGACCGCGTTCTCGGGCTACCACTTCGCGGGGAATCCGGCCGGAGTGTGTCTATTGCAGGAGAAATGGCTCGCTGACGAGTTGTTGCAACAGATTGCGGCGGAGAATAACCTGTCCGAGACCGCTTTCCTGATCGAGCGCGCGAATCACTTCGATTTACGTTGGATGACGCCGGCCGTGGAGGTCGATCTGTGCGGCCACGCCACCTTGGCGGCGGCCCACGTGATTCTTAATCACCTCGGCTACAAGGAAGACCTCATCCGGTTTCAGTCAAAGAGTGGGGAGCTGCGGGTGGAACGGGACAAGGTTTTGTGAGGATTGCGGCGAACGGGTGCGCATTGGCGGACACGCCGTCACCTACGTAGAAGGCCGGATCCACCTGCCAGAGTAGTCCGTGGCGGGGTGCCGCGTCCGGCCGGAGGATGTCGCGCAAAATGGGGGGAGAACGAGCGGCGCTTCGCAGGGCGAAGCGGCTCATGCGACCGAAAGCGCAGAGGCGCGGGAGGGGAGGTCGCGCCGTTAGCGCGCGAGGACGACGTCTTTTTTATTCCAGACGTGGATCTGCTCGCAATGCGGGCAGTCGAACTTCTGGTCCTTCACCTTGGCGTCGGCCCACAACTGCTCCTCGATGGTCTGTCCGGTGGGGGTGAGTTTTGCGGTGGAAGGACATCTCACCAAGAGGCGCTTGATGACAGGTCCGTTTGCTTTGGCTGTAGTTGCGATCATAAATTTTAACCCAGGCGATAGACGATGCGAGCTTTGTCGACGTCGTAGGGGGACATCTCCATCTTGACGCGGTCACCAATGGTGAGGCGGATGAAGCGTTTGCGCATCTTCCCAGAGATGTGAGCGAGGACCTGGTGCTGGTTGGCCAGCGCCACCCGGAACATCGTCCCAGGCAGAACTGTCAGAATGGTTCCCTCGACCTCAATAGCTTTTTCTGAACTCATGAATCCGTGAAAGGCGGCGAGCCGGCGCCCCGAAGAGCGCCGGCTGCCGAAATCCATCTACCGGCGGTTACCGGTGAACTGGCGGCCGCCGGAGTTGCCACCGCGCGGACGCTCTTCGCGTGCCTTCGCTTCGTTGACAGTCAAAGCGCGACCAGCGTGCTCTTTACCGTTCAGTGCCGTCATGGCGGCGTTGCCCTCGGTCGCTCCCGCCATCGTCACGAAGGCGAAGCCGCGGGATTGGCCGGTCATTTTGTCGGTGATCAGAGTTACCTCTTTGACCTGACCGTGTTGCTCGAACAGATCTTGCAGATCGTTCTCAGTGGTTTGGAAGGAAAGATTTCCTACGTACAGTTTCATTTGATTTGGGTTTGGAAGACCTGCCAGCTACAAAGCCGTTCCCGGGAATCGGGTTTCAAATCACCACTGAGGCAATCTCAGCTGACGATCTACCAAGCAACGAACAGAACAGAACTAATCCAATAAGCAGGTATGATCGCCTATTTCGGCCAAAACACAACAGGCGGTCCAAACCGGCGGTTTCAGACCGGGAAAGCTCCCTTTGCCCGGACGGGATGGGCCCCGGTCTGGCGCTTACCAGCTGATGGTGGCGTTACCGCCGGGGTCGGCCACGCTCGTGCGCCCGAGCAGCTGGACAAAGAAGAAATTGGCGTCAAAATCGCGCAGAACGCGGCCGTAAACCGTCAACTCCGCGCCGGCCGACGAGTCGGTCGTGATCGACTTGAACGCCTCCAGATCTTTCTTGGCCACCATCACCCGGACGTCCGAGAATCCCTTCCGGCCTTTCGGGTCGGGTTGCCAGATGGAGCCTTCGTACCAATTCGGCTTGAGATGATGAAGGTCCTTTCCCCGGAAGGTGAATTTCACGGCCACGATCTCGCGCGAATGCGCGGCCATGGCCGGGGCGAGGGTTCGAACGTCGTAGGCCTGCACTTTGCCCCAGGTTTTAGCATCGATCCGGGTGCCGGTGGACGCACTAAGGGCGCAAGTGAAGGTGAACAGGAGAGCGGGGCAAAGGAGCTTCTTCATAGGATTGACACCGAGTCTAGGCAACGGCAGGGCGGTTGAGAAGTCTGCAACTAGGACAAGCAAGCTCGCCACGCAGATCATGGCGACCCCCCGCCCCGGTCTGGCAGGCCTAAACGCGTTGGGTCGCAGTAAGCTTAGTGCCCGTGCGGGTCGCCGGGCGTGCCCTTCGGAGTCGGATCGATCGGGAACAGTACGTCCGGCCCACCATCTCCGCCCGGTGTGGCACTCGGGATGGGTGATGGACTGGAGTGAGTTCCGCCTGGTGTGGCACTCGGGATCGGACTCGGGTGGGGCCGCTTGTTGTGGCTGGCGTCCACCCTCTTGTTCTCGAATAGTCCGGTCACGCTCTGCTCTTTCGGGCCGCGATCAACGACCGGAGCGCTCTCGTTGCGATGGAGTTCCGTATTGGCAGAGGCTTTATCAGCCGTGGCTCGCCCGAATTCGCTCCCTATCTTGCCGGGGTTGCCGTCGGAGGTGAAAAAATCGTTTTGTTCATCGCGACCGATTTTTCCTAGGATTCCGGGGTTATTGTCGGAATTAAACCCAGGCCCCGAGTGATGACCGCGTCCCTGGCCGCGGCCGTGCCCACCATTCCCGGCAGACACGTAGGAGACGAGGGCGATGCAAAAAGCAGCAAAGGACAATACGTGAAATTTGGTCAGTTTCATAGGCAGCTCCGGAACCGGTCATTGCATCAGGACGGTCTCTTAAGGGCAAGTTTTTTTTATAAATTCCATTCCAGGGGAATACGGTCCCGCATTGGCGGCGAAACCTATGTTGCCACTTTTGTCATCCTCGATTTGCTCTTCGTCGGCTTCGCCATCTGGCGGTATCGCCGGAGCCGTACATCCAGAGAATTAACCTGGCGGCCGGGCGCCGCACTCCTGCGACGGAGAGTAACCCAGTGACGGTCTGAAAGTCGCGGCCTCCATTCGGTGGGGCGAGACTCCGTCGAGCCGACTTATTTCGGCAGACGCGCCTCGCAGATTTCGCAAAGGACGTGCAGCAAAAACTTGTGCATCTCCTGGATGCGCGCGGTCACTTCGTTTTGCACAATCAGATCGATGTCGGCCAGGCCTTTGCTGGGTCCGCCATCGCGCCCGAGCAGCGCGATGGTTTTTAGCCCGCGCTCTTTCCCTTCCTCGAGGGCACGTCGAATGTTGGCTGACTTTCCACTGGTGGAAATGGCTATGAGGACATCGCCTTCCTGCGCGAAGGCGGCGATTTGCCGGGAGAAAATGGCATCGAATCCATAATCATTGCCGGTGGCGGTGAGAAGGCTTCCGCCCTGAGACAAATTCATGGCCGGGTACGGGCGCCGATCCTGCACGAAACGGCAGGCGAACTCGGTGCAGAAATCAGCCGCATCGGCGGCGCTCCCGCCGTTTCCGCAGACGAGCAACTTGTGGCCGTTCGTTAGGCAAGCGGTGATGAGATCGGCGGCGCGTCCCACCGGGGCTTCCAGCTTCGCCACGGCCGCCATGGCCTGGCGGGCCTGGGCCAGGGCGCTTCGAAGGATTTCAGAGGAATCGCGCATGGCGCAGTGATAAAAAAATGGTGCGCGGTGCAGGTTTCGAACCTGCGACCCCTACCGTGTCAAGGTAGTGCTCTACCACTGAGCTAACCGCGCCTCGGGATAAGGCGGGATTATGCGATGCGGGGGCGCGCTTGGCAAGTTGAGGGGTCGAAGGCCGTGCCCTGACGGCTGGAAGAACCATTCCCCCTCGCGCCGGTTAGGCGGCGAGTTTGACCGCGTCCTTGTGACCAAGAATGCGGACGGTCTCTTTGAGCTGCTCAACTTTGAGCGGCTTTTTCAGCACGGTGATCGGCCCCTTGGCCAGGATCCGATTGAGCATCTCGCTGTCCGGATAGCCTGTAATAATGATAATCGGACATTCCGGCTGTTCCGTCTTGGCCATATCGTAGACGTCGTCAGCCGAGCCATCGGGCAATTTCAGGTCGAGGAAAATCAGGTCGAACTTCTGTTTCTCGAGGGCGACCAATGCTTCCTTGACCGTGCCGACCACGACGCGGCTGAAGCCGATTTTCTTCAGGAAAAGCTTGAAAAGGTTCTGCAGACTCTCGTCGTCGTCCACCACGAGCACGGTGGGCTGGCCCGACTTGTCCTCTTTCAGGATATCCTTATCGAGGGACGATTTTTTGATGCGCCAGCGGCCTCCGATTTGGATGGCCGGAAGTTGTCCGCGTTGCACCAAATAGTAAACGGTAGGTAACGGGATACGGAGGTATTTGGCCGTTTCCTTGACCGTCAAAAGGTTATGCATGGCTGATAGACATCAATTCGGACCGCACTGGGCAAGACATTTTTGGAGGTGCCTAGCATTATAAATTTTATAATCGATGTCAATCTTCTTCGGGTGAGGTCGTTCGGCGCCTCCAGCCGGGTGCTCCGTGCCTCTGGGGAGCGCCGGTCAGGCACATCGTGACTGGACAAGGGGGGAGGGGCGGTTGACTGTTCCGATTCCGAATGAGCGCGCTATTCTTTAAACGCTTTTTGCAGAAACCGTTTCAGATCGCTTCGATCATGCCCAGTTCACGCGCTTTGGTGGAGCGGGTTTCCGACAAGATTGATTTCGAGAAAGCCAGCGTCATCGCCGAGTATGGTCCGGGGGAAGGCGTGCATACCCGTGAGATTGCGCGCCGGATGCGGTCCGATGCGCAGCTCCTTATCTTCGAAGTGGACGCGGCTTTTTCGCGCGATTTGGAGCGGCAGTTCGCGGGCGATCCACGCGTGCATGTTTGCAATCTCGACGCAGCCGCGCTGCCGGATGAACTAGAAAAACGCGGGATCTCCCACTGCGATTACATTCTTTCCGGAATTCCTTTTAGTATTCTGAACATCGAAAAGAAGCGGGCTCTTTTGCAAAAAACGCACGACGCCCTGGCCGGCGACGGAAGCTTCATCATCTACCAGGTGACGAACGAACTGAAACAGCACGCCACCATCTTTGAGCACGCCGATTCGGAATACTGCCTCCAGAATATTCCGCCGATGTTCATCACCGTCTTTCGCAAAACGAATCAGCGGAACGGCCATGCTCATCCGGTCATGCAGTCGCGGGAACCTTCCCGCAATTCCATGCGATGACCGGCGACGGCACCCGGATCGAAAAAGATTCGATGGGGGAAATGTCGGTCCCAGCGACCGCCCTTTATGGCGCGTCCACCGAGCGCGCTGTCCTCAATTTTCCGGTGAGCGGGTACCGTTTTTCCCGGCCGTTTATTCGCGCGCTCGGGTTGATTAAAGGGGCGGCGGCCCGGGCCAACCATGATCTCGGTTTGCTCGAGGCCACGCGCAGCGCCCTGATCGTGCAGGCGGCGGAGGAAGTGGTGGAGGGCAAGCTCGACCAGCATTTTCCGATCGATATTTTTCAGACCGGCTCGGGCACGAGCACGAACACCAATGCGAACGAAGTGATCGCCAACCGTTGTGCCCAGCTGGCCGGCCAAGCCATCGGCTCGCGCGACGCGGTGCATCCGAACGATCACGTCAATATGGGCCAGTCAAGTAATGACGTGATTCCATCGGCCCTTCACATCAGCGCGGCCGAGCAGTTGAAAAACCAGCTGGAGCCGGCCCTGCAGAAGCTAGAGGACGCCCTGACCGCGAAGGCGCAGGAATTCAACGACGTCATCAAAATCGGCCGGACCCATCTGATGGACGCGACGCCGGTCCGGCTCGGCCAGGAATTCGGCGGTTACGCCCGGCAGATTCATTATGCGAGGGAACGCGCGAACAAGGCGATGGACGTCTTACGCGAGCTCGCCCTCGGCGGAACGGCCGTGGGAACCGGTTTGAACCGGCCCATCGATTTTCCGGGCAAAGTGATGCGTGACCTCGAAGACCGCACCGGGATCGCCTTTTTCGAGGCGCAAAATCATTTCGAAGCGCAAGGCGCGAAGGACGCCGTGGTCGAGGCCAGCGGACAGCTCAAGACGATCGCGACGAGTTTGTTCAAGATCGCCAATGACCTGCGCTGGCTGGGGAGCGGACCGCGTTGCGGGATCGGCGAAATTCAATTGCCGGCCACGCAACCGGGCAGCTCGATTATGCCGGGCAAAGTGAACCCGGTCATGTGCGAATCGATGATGATGGTGTGCGCCCAGGTCATCGGCAACGA
Organism: Chthoniobacterales bacterium; assembly: GCA_038203615.1. Classification (GTDB taxonomy): domain Bacteria; phylum Verrucomicrobiota; class Verrucomicrobiia; order Chthoniobacterales; family UBA10450; genus JBBRDU01. The sequence goes on along the minus strand of JBBRDU010000026.1, from coordinate 9,924 downwards.
CAGCTGCATCACCTGGGCTGGCGCGAACGGAAATTTCGAACTCAACGTCATGATGCCGGTGATGGCGCATGATCTTCTCGAGTCCATCCGCTTGCTCGCCAATGTGGTGGAAGCGTTCTGCGACAAATGCGTCACCGGCATCTCCGCGAACAAGGAGCGTTGCGCCGAGCTGGTGGAATTGTCGATGGCCATGGTGACCAGCCTGGCTCCCAAAATCGGCTACGACCGCGCGGCGGAGATCGCCAAGGAAAGCGCTAAAACGGGCAAAACTGTGCGCGAGCTTTGTTTGGAAAAGAAAGTCCTGCCCGAAGCAGAATTGAAACGCGTGCTGGACCCGATCGGCATGACCGAGCCCGGCGGCGAAGGATCTGCCGGCGGATGAAGAGCTCGTTTCGAAGCGTCCTCTGCCACTTCGCGCTGATCGAATGCCTGGTCGTGACGACGGCGCCGGCCGAGGTCCTCGGCGATCGCGTGGATGTTTCGCGTGTCATCGACAAGGCCGCGGCCGAGTCCGCCCTGGGAGAACCGGTCAAGGTTCCCGCTCCGCGGAATCTTGAAGGGGGCGACGGTTACTACTCCAAGTGCAATTACTACAGCGCCACTTCGAAGAAGACGTTAATCCTGCGCCTCTACCAGGCCAGCGCGGGCGTTGACGTCAAACAGCAACTCGATTCGGTCCGGACCAGCACGGGCACAGCCAAGTCCGTGTCCGGCCTGGGTGACAAGGCGGAAATCTACAGCGGCCCGCCCAGCGGGTTGCCCCCGAATGTAGTCATGCTCTACGTGATCAAGGGCAATTCGTTAGTCACGGTAGGGCTTTCCGGGCTCGAGGAAGAGGTTGCCTTGGACAAAGCCAAAAGGCTGGCCCAAAAAATAGTGAAGCAAATTCGTTAAGTCGCGCCACCTTTCTTCGCACCATGGTTGCCAACGTCAACGGTCCTCAATTTTCAGGCGGCGCCAACATCGCCATCAAGTGTCCCGCCCACACGTACGATCAGACGGTCGCGTTCTATCGCGATACCCTCGGTTTGCCTTTGATCGAGGAGGAAGCGGATGGCTGTATTTTTCAATTCGGGCCGAATCGTCTCTGGCTCGATAAAGTGCCCAATCTCAGTCACCCCGACATCTGGCTCGAGCTCGAAACCAATGACACGGACGCGGCCGCGTCGTTCCTGAAAGCGAACGGAGTTTCACGCCGTGATGAAGTGGAACAGCTCCGTGACGATTTCGACGGTTTCTTCGTTTCCGCCCCGAATGGTGTGATCCATCTCGTGATCGGTCACGAAGAAGCGTAGGCACAGGCTGTGTTGGTAGGGGGACGCCGCGCTGCCAGGTCCACTCCGCGGATTAACCGCCGCTCCAGAAGAAGCACGGCGACAGAGCGCCGTGCACCCCGGAGGTTGTAGAGGCGCTTGTGCCAAGCGCCTGACTAAATAGACAGGCGGCTGACACAGCCGCCTCTGCAACGCTCATTCTGTTTCGCCTAAACGTGGCGTCCCATGATGGTGAGGTCGCGCTCGATCTCTTCGACCCGGGCCACCCGCGGCAGAAATCCCCAGCGTGTAAAGCCGAGCTGCCCAAAGAGACGGACACTGGCTTCGTTATGGGCAAAAATCAGGCCGACCAGCGCGGTGATGCCAAGGACGGGCGCGCGCGCGATGGCCTGCTCCAGCAAACGACGAGCGATGCCGCGGCGCCGGAATTGTTCGTGCACGTAGACGCTCAGTTCGGCTGTGCCCCGGTAGGCGCAGCGCGGCAAAAAACTCTTGAAAGTAAGCCAGCCGACGATCTGCCCGTCCATCTCCAGGACCCAGAATGGATACTCGTCCGGCGAATGATCGCTGAGCCAATCCGGACGGCCTTCCAGTGTCACCGGCTCGAGCTGGGCGGTGGCCGTTCGCGTGGCAATGGCGGCATTGTAAATATCAATGATGGCAGGCAGATCGGCCCTGGCCGCGTCACGGATTCTCATGTTCGAAGAGGCGGCGGATGAAGAAGACTCTTCCGTTGTTTTGCTGGATGGCACCGCTTTTATGGACTGCCTTTAAACAGCCGCTGTTGAAAAAAATAAATCGCCCAACGTGGGCTGAAAGGGCCCGCCCTTGGTCTCGCCGATCTTAAAGCACGGACTAATCTGCGCCTGGCCGGCACAGTAAACTTCGGTGCCGGGGCGATCGCACTTTTGCAGGAGCGCATGGATGGCCCCGGCCGCCAGCTCGGGCGTGTTGCAATCGCGACTGAGGTGGCCGAGCACGACGCGCTCGATATGACCGGCTGGAAGCAACTGTTCAAGGACGGCTGCGGCCGCCGCGTTGGAGAGGTGACCGTGCCGTGATTGAATACGCTGTTTCACGGGCCAGGGCCGGTGCGGATCGTCCTGCAGCATTTTCTCGTCGTGATTGGTTTCGATCACGAGCGTGTGGACATCGCGCAGCCGTTCCGTCAGCACGTTAGTGGCGTAGCCCAGATCGGTAATATAGCCAATGCCGCGGCCGCCGGCATGAAAGGCGAATCCGACCGGTTCGACCGCGTCGTGCGGCACGGGGAAGCTCTGCACCGTGATGTCGCAGAGGGAAAATTCCGAACCGGTGCGGAACAATCGCCAATTCCGATGCTGCTTGAGCAGGCTGTCGCAGCGGAGGGCCTCGGCGGTGAGGGCGTTGCAGTAAATTGGGACGGCGAATTTTCGGCACAAGACTTCCAGGCCGCAGACGTGATCACCATGTTCGTGGGTGAGAAGGACGCCATCGAGCTGTTCCGGCGCGACCCCGCATTGCGCGAGACGCAGGACGAGCTGGCGCGCGCTCAGTCCGCCGTCGACCAGGACCTTGCAGTGATCGGTGGCGAGAAGCGCGCTGTTCCCGGCGCTGCCGCTGCCGAGCATGGTCAAACTGAACACGCCGCATGATTAGATGAATCGGCGCTGGTGCACAAACAGAAAGGCCGGTCCGATGGAGTTTTTGAGGCATCCGAGGCAGCGGAGACGGCCAACAAAGCGGCATCGGCTTCCAGCCGATACTTTGAACCCCATCGGCAGGAAGCCGATGCCACATTAGTGCCTCGCGATGACGAGGCGGACCTAGGACCGGCCGCGGGGCGCATCCATCAACTCAAGGATGTGCCGCTTCTTGGCGTCGTAATCGAGGGAACGAAAGCGGCGGATCTCTTCCAGGCGCCGCATGCCGTTCAAAGTATCAAGGTAATGGGTGTAGCTGGACGCGAGCTCCGTTGTTTCCAGATAACGGCTGCGCAAATTCCGGTCGTGAAACGCGCTGGGACATTGCCGGGTGAAAAGATGAAAGCGCAACCAGCGCCGATCGGTCCGGGAAACGCGCTGGGTTTTGCGAAAAAACGCCACGAAAAGGAGAAGCACCAGGTACGTGTCGATCTGCGCCTGCAGCTCAAGGTTGCGCGCGAAATCTTCCGCCGCGATCTCGCGCCGGCCGTTCTTGAACTCGAGCGCGGCATGCAAGGCGTGATTGATTTCCTCCACGAACATGATGAGCGAACGGATATTGCGGTCGGTCAGACCGGCCCGCGGATCGTGCCGCTCCAGTTGTTCGATGAGCCAGCGAGAATAATAAATGCCGACGTAAAGCTGGTCGTCGGCCCGGCGCAAAAAAGTCCGGGCCAGCTCGCTCAGTTCGCGGGCCGACGCGCCCGCCAGGGCGGAGAGTTGGGTGCATCGCTGCCGATCGATCAGGCAATCCTCCAGGTTGATCCCGACCTGCGCGTAAGTGCGTTCAAAAACGCGTTGGATCTGGCTGAAGAGTGTCTCGTTCACAAGCTGAGGGACGGGCGCATGTCGTCATCCAGATTGAGAAGCTGATCGGAGAGCCGGTTCAAGGCGCAGCGGATCTCACGAAAACGATCGGCCAACTCTTCGAAGACATCGTTCAATTCGCAGCGACGCGCGGCGGCGTGGGCGGCGACCAATTGATAATTGGCCCGGCCGACCTGCTCGTAGAAGTTCACGTCGGGCCCGCCGCGCCGGCTGCGTCGTTGCGCGTTCTCGTGAAAAATGCCGCTGATAAAGAGAGAGTAATTGCCCACGTGCGCGCGCAGCAGGAAGGCTTGCTCCGGGGTCACGCGCTGCAACGCAATCAGCATATCGGAGATGTATTGCTGCACCGAATCGGCCGTGTGCGGCGCGCGCAGGACGCTCGCCCGCGAGAAAGCCTCCAGGAGCGAGGCGATGTAATCGCACAATTTACGGTCGTTCATCCCGGCCCGCTGCAAGACGTGCCGGGCCAGGACGTAGAAATAGAACTGCGATGAAATACGGAGATGGCCGGCGTTGCCGAGGATGGCATCGACCAGGCGCGGGTGATCGAGGACGGAATCGCGCGTCTCCATATCGCTCAGCAGGTCGACCAGGGAAACGTGATCGGTGGGGGAGCGGGAAAGCGTGCGTACGACAAAATCGAAATCCGCCGCCGTGAATCGCTCCCGACAATTTGCCCTGATCATCGGAATCCGATGATGAGCACTGCATGTGCCATATGCAAGCGCGGCGTCCCTACCTGTGCGTCCAGGTGAGCGTCATTTAACCGTGATGTTCCCGAGCGGGATGGGCGGCGAAAGAAACGTCGACTGTAATTCCACCTGGCCGTTGGCCTGCATCCACACGCGTTTGGCGTTATCTATAAAGAGCGCTTCCATGGAATACGTGCCAGCGGGCAGGCCGTTCCAAGAGGTCAGGTGCCACTGTTCAGTCGTGATTCGATGGAAAGCTTCCGGCGCGCATAGGCCCTTGGTGAAGGTGATAATCGGCCGCCCCTTCTTCGATATCCTCAGCAGCATCCAGGGAAAGACGGTTCTTTCTTCGGCAAGCTTCCACATTATTTGGACGTTTAATTCCTGCCCGCGGGAGAGGCCATCGCCCGTCTGGGCCATCCCGAAGAGTTGGGAGCCATCGGTGAGCTGAAACGCCTGGTCGCCCGCGAAAATCGCGCCGGACCCGATGGTGCTCGCTGCCAACGGGTCGTTGTGGAAAAGGCAGCGTTCGTTCTGTTCGTCTGTCGTCCAATACGCTTGTTTCAAAAATTCGTGCAAGAGCCGGTCGCTCGACGGAATGACACGCCCATCCTTCGTCTGCATGGCCGGATGATAGTAACCGGCGCCGGCGTCGAAGGTGGCGTCGTCGTTGTAATCGATCAGAACGTAATCGGTCGGTGGCGGCGGCTCGTAGCTGGCGTGGCTCAGGGTTTTTAATCCCTTCAGGATGTAGTGGAGCGAGTACAACTTCTCGCGCATGGCCAGATGGGAAAGATACGGGAGCGGTGCCACCACACTGGCTCGGGCTGGAATTTGCGCGATGAAGGAATTCTTCCGCTCGCGCTCACTGCGCTTGGACAAGTAACTTGTCGCTTCGGAAGAGATGGTACCGGCGGGTCCCAGCCAGGCTTGCGCGACCACGCACGCTGCAATCAAGAGCCAGGGAAGGTAATTCACCTGGAGGGCGCCGCGCCGTCGGCTTCCATTAATGGGACTCGGCGGCGCGTGTCCCTCCAGGCCCGACGAAACGTCGGACGATGTTTTCCGGGGCGCGATGGCTTCCACCATCGCCATCCAAAAAAGCGGCAACAAAGGCGCGGCGTAATGGAAATAAATGTTCCACTCGGACGATCGCCAGGAGAGCAGATGCTGCAGCAGGATCGGTGTGGCCATAACGAGCCAGCGTGGCCGCAGGAGCGGTAATCCGAGGAAGGGCAAAAGCAGCGCCCAAACCAGATTTCCATGGGTGAGCGATTGCAGGAGGGCGCGCCCGAATAGCTGCGGCTGGGTGATGGCGCGGCGCAGAATCTCGCCGCCCGAATTTCCGAGCCGATCGTAAAGCGTGACATAATCGATGCTGCCCGAGTTAAACGTGGGCGTGATCACTTTGCTGCACAGAACAAACCAGACGAGGGCGACGAGAAGAGGCCAAAGGTACCAGCGCCGCAACTCGGCCCAGCCCCGCGCTCGCTCGACGATCAGGTTCACAACGCAATAGGCCGCGAGAAGCAGAGCCATGTTCTCTTTGCAGGCGAGGACGGCAGCGAACCAAAGCCAGTGCCGCCCAAGTGATCGCGCCAGGCGCGCATCCAGCAGGAGGAGAAGAAAGGGGGCAGTCAGCGCTTCCGGATGGAATTCATGCAGCGCCATGTAACCGGCGGCGGGCGTGAGCAACAAAAGCGCCCCTATTAATAATGAGCGGAGCGGGTCGCACCCGAGCCGGCGCGCCATCCGGTAGCCGACTGGCGCCATGGTGGCGAGCAGGGCGTTTTGGACGAAGACGAAAAGCATGGGGTGCCGGAACAAGGCGAACAGCGGCACGAACAGGAAAACGATCGGTTCCACATGGTTCCCGAGCAGCGGGACATGCTCGACCGAGACTTCGAAGCGTCCGTGGATGAGCTGCCAGATGGCCTGGACGTAGTAGGCGAGGTCGAACGTGCGATATTCGAAATTGGCCCAGCGCGCCCAGGAGGTCCAGGTGACCACGGCGAAAAACGCCGCGGCCAGAGCGATGACGATCTTGTGCGCGGTCTGAGCGGCGAGTGCCTTCAAGTGCCCGATGCATAACAGGTCGGAACGGCCGACTCAATCACGCGCCGCGCACGTCATGAACTGGTAGGGACGGCGCGCTGCGCCGTCCATTCCGCGGATCCCCATCATCATATGAGATCGGGGTGTTTGTTCCGCGCGTGGAGTGGGCGGCGCAGCGCGGCGCCCCTACCCTCGGTGTTTGCAACCAAGGAAAGGCGCTCTCCGAAACGCCTCGTTCACCGGTTCACCTGATAATTGCTGGAAATTATGGTCGATTTCCGGTAGGCGACATGTATAATGAGGTCTGCCAAACAGACCGGCGTGCGTTTTGGGCAGTGTGAGTAAAGCGGATAACCGGTGCAACTCACTCCCTTAAAAATATGAAAACCAAAATGTTCCCTCTCGCGTCGTTAGTCTGCACGGCTCTCCTTCTCCTCCTTCCGACGGGCCTTCATGCCGACCAGTGGTCGAGCAAGAAAGGCGGCGGGGGTCATGGCGGTGCGCCCGGTTCCGCGCCGGTCCTGAACTTTGTCATTGGCGATCGCAATTCCACGGTTGGCCAGCACGTCACTTTCTGGGGCGCCCAATGGGCGCAGAACAACTCGCTCACCGGCGGGGCCGCGCCCTCCAGCTTCAAGGGCTACGCCAACTCTTCCAATGCCCCCACCTGCGGCGGCACCTGGACGAGCCGGCCGGGCAACAGCTCCGTCCCACCAGCTTCCCTCCCGCCAACCATCACGGTCTTCGTCTCCAGCTCGGTCACAAAGTCCGGCTCGACCATTTCCGGCGATGTGAAGAAGCTGGTCGTCGTTCAAGTGGATCCTGGCTACCAACCCAATCCGGGGCACGCTGGAACAGGGACAGTTATTTCCGTCACGTGTACTCCGTGCGATGCCTTCGATCTGAATGGCACGGCCTGTAACGACGGCAACGCCTGCACGACAGGCGATAGCTGCCAGGCTGGGGTGTGCGTCAGCGGCATCCCGATCATCTGCACGGCGAGCGACCAGTGTCACGACGCGGGGGTCTGCAATCCCGCGACCGGCCTCTGCTCAGATCCGGCGAAGGCCGACGGTACGACGTGCGACGACGGCAACCCGTCGACGGTGAACGACGTGTGCACCGCAGGTGTCTGCGCGGGCATCTGATCCCGAGCGTTTCACCGTTTGTAAGGGCAAGGCAAATGGCGATGCCTGTACCTACGGCGATCCTGTCACATTCGGAACCTGCCAGAACGGCCTCTGCGTAGCCGCGCCTTAGTGCGTCGCTCATAACTGATCCGCGCCGAATCCGTGCCCGGACGGAGGCATCTGCTCCGACCAGTCCGCGGATCGAATCATCACACAATAGAATCGAGTGATTATTCCGCGCGCGGAGCGGGCGGCGCAGCGCGGCGGCCCTACCTGGATGTGAGGCCGCGAGGCAGGCCGGTCAGGGATTGAGGATGCTCTCGATCGCCGCTTGGACGGCCGGGTAGCCCACCGCGCCTGAGATGACTTTCAGCACTTTAACGGCGGAGCCGTTCGCCTCGGTCAGACCGAGGACCTGGATCGGGGTAGCGTCGAACCCGGCCCGTCTGCCCTCGGCGCTGCTATTTCGTATCTGCGCCTCGTAACGGTTCGTATTAAGGCATTGGTGGAATTTGACCGTATCCAGTCCCATGGCGGTGGCGTAAGAAACGAGATTGGAGTCTTCCAAGGCGCCCTGGTTGGAAAAGAGGACGTCGTGCATCTCCCAGTAGTGGCCCTGCTCGGCCGCGCAATAGGAAGCCGCCCCGGCCTTGATGGCATGGCTGTGCATGTCCAGAGCCAGGTCGCTGAACACAAATTTCAATTTGCCGGTATCGACATAATTTTTCACGACTTCCGGGATGGTTTCGCGCGCCAGTTTTCCGCAATACGAGCATTCGTAGTCGGAAAACTGGATCAGGGTCAGCTTGGCGTCCTTCTTTCCTTTAAACTGTTTGCCTTCCACGTTCATGGAGGTGCCGACAGCGGGATTCTCCGGGGCGGCGGCCGCCTGGCCGGGAGGAGGAGGAGAGGGTTGTGGCTTGAGGGCGTCGGCAAATTCTCGCTCGAAGTTCTCGTAACTCTGCGCGCCCACGATGGTCTTGATCACTTTGACCGCGCCGTCGTTAGGCTGGGTCAGGCCGATAGCAAAACTGGGCGCGCCGCTGAATCCAAGCCTGGCCGCCTCGGCCTCGTTGGTCGATACCTGGGCGGCATACTTGCCGCTCTCGAGCCCTTTCTGGAAGGCGGGGAGATTCAGTCCCAGCTTGGTCGCGTAGGCGATGAGGTTGGCGTTGTCCAGGGCCTGCTGGTTGGAAAAGAGCAGGTCGTGCATTTCCCAGTACTTCCCCTGCTCGCCCGCGCAGAGCGCCGCTTCCGCCGCTTTCTTGGCATGCGCATGCATCGCCAAAGGAAGATCGTTGAAGACATACCTGATCTTACCGGTCTCGATGTAGTCCTTCAGGATTTTGGGAGAGGTGTCGCGGAAATGGCGGCCGCAAAACGGGCACTCGTAATCGGTAAACTCAATCAGGGTGAGCTTGGCGTTCTTGTCGCCCCGGATCTGTTTGCCAGCCACGTTCACGCTCATGCCCACCGCCGAACTGGGACGCGGAGCGCCGGCGCCGGCGGCCGCATTGGCCTGGAGCAGCCTCTTGATGTCTTGCAGCGAGGTCTCGATATTTTGCTGGCTCTTTTTCAGTTGCTCCATGTCCTGGCGCAACGCGCCGACCTCAGAGGGCGGCGCATCGGCCGCGGCGCAAAGCTGGATAGAAACCGACATCAGGCCGGCCAGACCGAGTAAGATCGAATGGGTCCGCCTGATGCCGCGATGATTTTTGGCGCGGTCGTGAAATTCAGGGATTGGCTTCATGATGTGTGTTTTCCCTCACCCTGTGATTGATCTTGAGACCGCCATTACGGAAGAATCTTATGCAGAATCCTGACGTATTTGGAATGGGCAAATTTGAAAAACAACAGGGGACGGTCGAACGGCGTTCGAATCTCTGGCATGCAACGTCCGGGATGTGGCGAAATCAAACCTTCCATCACACGATCAAATATGGCGGAAGGGGTGGGATTATCCAAAGCCTGCGCTTTGGCTCCGGAGTTTGATCCCGCAGAAGCGGGATATTGAAAACCGAGCGCGTAACGCGCGCCCACCAGTCGAACGGCGTTTGAATCTCCGGCATGCAACGTCCGGGATGTGGCGAAATCAAACCTTCCATCACACGATCAATATGGCGGAAGGGGTGGGATTCGAACCCACGGTGGGTTTAACCCCACGCTCGATTTCGAGTCGAGTGTTTCACCCAGTATATACTTGTTTAGCGCCCAAAAAGCGCCTAGATTTATGGCCAATGGCGCACAAAAGACTTCTAGCTGA
>JBBRDU010000025.1:0-35765 GCA_038203615.1 Chthoniobacterales bacterium | reverse complement strand
CATTCAGTTTGCTCTTATCGAGCGCCATCGACGTGTAGGTCAGCCCGTCGATGGGGTCCACGAACGTGGAGCAAAAATCGCTATACTTGAACGCGGCCGAGAGCGAGCCCGCGACCGACCCGGCGACGGTCACGCTCTTCTTGAAATCATCCAGCGTGGCCAGCACCACGAAATTTCCCTGCGCGTCGGTTTGGTTCCGATCGATGATGGCCAGATCGACGATGCCGTTGTGATTCGCGTCTTCGTTGCCATCAATGATGCCATCGCCATCGCTGTCGGAATTATTGGGATCCGTTTCGAGCCAGACGGCGTTGGGCGCGTGCGCCAGCACCCGCGCGTTATCGATCTTGGAAGTGTTGTAGACCGTGGGCGGATGAGCAATGGCGTGCAACACTCCGTTGACGTCCGGAACGCCAATATCGACCCGGCCATTGTGAATCAGGCGGTAAGTGGTCGTTCCCGCGTTCGTCGCCACCGCAAAAGTGCGATCCTCCATTCCATCGATCAAACCATCGTTGTCAGTATCCGGCTTATTCGGATCGGTCATAGTTCCCGCGATTAAATCCGTGCGTGAGTTGTTCAGGTTATATGGCCACGGGTCAAAGAAGGTGTAGTCCTGTCCCGCGGGACGACTGGCGTTGTCGGTCGTGTTATAAATCGGCGGATCCAGGTCCGGTTGAAAATTGGGAACCCCGTCGCCATTCGTGTCGGTCGTCACGTTCGTGTCGTCCACCGCCGCGCCCCAACCCAGTTCCAGACCATCGGAGAGGCCATCGCCATCCGTGTCGGGATTCAAGGGATCTGTTTTGCCAGAAATGGCCCAGATGTGGACCTGATCGTTCGTCCAGGTTTCCGAATTCGTCGTCGGCAACGGAATGGCCGTGGTTTCAATCGGCGCGGCCGACGGACCGTAGAAACCGAGGCCGTCATCGTCCAGGTCATGCTTACCCGGAATCACGGCAACAATTTGGCGGAAGACGACCTGCGCGTTGCGCGCCGCCGTGGCGGTCCCGCTCGGCGCGGTCACGGTGGAGGTAAAAAGGTAGGTCCCCTGCTGGACATTATTCCAGGTAAAACTCCAGAATTTACTGGTGCCGTTTGTGCTCGGATTCGGTGTGTCGAGCGTGTTTGGATCGAGCGTGATGTTGCCCGTGCCGAGCGTGAATGCGATGACGACATTGGTGGCATTGAGATCGGTCTCCACCCGGATGGGCACGGCCCGCTGCGCCGCGGTCGCCGCAGCCACATCCGGCAGCACGATCACATAGGCTTTTCCGTCAGAGTCGACCTCCGGCGGCGTGACGATCGTATCGCGAATTACCGGGATGGCGCGCGCTTTGACCAGACGGAAAGCTTCCAGGGTGGGACTTCCCGGATTCGTATACGTCACATCGATGGTGTGCAGAAAATCGGGGTTGTCGTTATAAAGATTGGGCAGCTGGAAGGCGAGCTCGTGGTAGTCGGTTGTGATATTGTAGTGGATCTGATAAGTGGAACGGCTTTGCGGAACTCCATTGGCGGAGGAACCCGATTCGCTGCTCGCGATTTTGATCAAAAACCGGTTGATCAAAGCCTGCGTGGTCGTGGCATCGGCCAGCGATTTACTAAACCAGACTTTCATCACGTAACTCGAATCGACCAGGTCGCCATCATTCGAAGGGAAGGAGACGAACATGCGCGTGTTCGGACCGGCCGCCGTCACATTGCGCACCAGCGTGGTGTAGTGCCCAGCCCCATCGCTCAGGTTAAAATCCTTGTAGGCGGCGGAGGAGAGCTCCCGCAGCCGCACCTTGAGATGAGCAGCCCCGCTGGCGGGAATGTTGGTGTAATCAAAACGCCACTCCCGCGGATAAATGCTGGTCACGGCCAGATTGGGCGTGACCTCGGTGGCTTTGACCCAGGTGGTTCCGATGTTGGTGTCCCACACCCCGTTGCCGTTTAAATCCTGGAAGGGCTCACCCGCGTCCCAGGTGCCATTGCCATTCACATCGGTAAAGGGCTCGAACCCGACGCCGTTTCCACTTTGCGTGTGCGTGCTGATATCGTCGTTCGAGCCGTCGGCATCGTCGACGTGATACCAAACCTCCGTCACGCTGGGATCGGTGCGGACGACGACGCCGTAACGCGATCCGCCGATCGTGTCGTTCTCGGCTGGGAACTTGATTTCACCCAGGGGGGCTTGCGCATCGTAGTAAAACGCTTGCGTAAATGTGTTGTAAATGGAGCTGCGCAAGCCGTTCCCCACACCCGAGCTGTCCCGCTTCAGAAAAGCGCGGGCGCGCAAAACGTGGAACCCTTCCGTTAAACCAACCTGGGGCGTACCATAATCATTGTGCGGGTAGACCACCGCGGTCGTTCCGTTGAAATGCGGGATCTGGAAAGTGGTGAGCATTTTCTTTTTTCGGCCCACCTCAGTCGCCCCGCTCGGGAATTGACTTGGTTGCCCGGTCTTAAAAATCGCGATCTTGTACTTCAGTGGACCGGATGGCTTCGGAATGCTCGCCTGGCTCCACCAGTTATTCCCGTCGCTCGTGTTAGGCGCCTGATAACTCATCTCCACCGTCTGGGTGGCGCCGAGGCCGACGCCGGCTGCGCCTTCCGGGTTTGAACCATCATTCGTGTAGTAGAAAAACATCCGGAACCCGGCACCGACCGAATTCGTCTTCGCCCAAACTTGAATCGTCGATCCGTTATCGACGTATTGGGTGGCGGGATGGGAGCCAACCCAGGCGTCGAAGCCGGCGTTGGGGTCGTGATAGACAAAGGTGGCAGCCGCGACATCCTGCGGGTTAACCCCGAAGCCGTTGACGGTCGCGCCCCCGCCCGTGTAGGTCTCCGCCCCGACCGATCCAAAGGTGCAACGCGCCGTGTTGATGGCGGCGAACTTTTCGGGACCTATGCGATCGGCAAACTGCGGTTGTTCGTAACCAAGAAAAACGTCGGTGGACAGGCCCGGCGGATTATCGCGTTTCTCGCCTGCGGTTGGGCCCAGCGGAATTTGCGAGTTGATATCGACGCCACCGTCGAGTTCCAGTAAAACATTTTCGGCCGAACCGTCCGTGCGCAAGGTAAATGACAAGTCCGTCGCATTGGTTACGCGAGGAAGCGTATAAGGATAGGAGTAGCTTCCGGCAACGGCGCCGGACACATTGTAGGGATTGAAGTTCGGATCACCGTCCGGTCCATCCTTGCGCAGATAGGTCAACGTCGAGGTTGGCTGTCCTCCCTGCAGAATCGTGATGGGCTTGCCTCCGCCTAACGACCAAAGATCGGATTCCTCCGGGTTGCGCCACGAAAAGACAAAGTAGCCGCCCGCCGGCACAATGGTCGAACCGTTGACAATGTTACTGGCGTATTGATAGAAGCCCCCGCCGTAGGTCGAGTAATTATAAAGATAGGCATCCACGCCTCCGGCCACGTGCGGAAAGCTGGTGTTAAAGTTTCGCCCCTGGCCGGCCGCGTAATTGTCGTTCATCAGGAACAACATGGTGACGCCATCGGCATCTGGCATCGTCACGTTCTCGCGCTTGTCGATTCGTTCGTAGGCCACGAAATCGTTGTCGCTGAATTTCCCGAGCTGATACCCACGGGCGAATTGGTTGTGAATGGAGAGGAGGTTCGGAAGTTTCGGATCGTTGAACTGGCCGAGGAAAGCGGTGTTGGCATGACGCGGGAAGGCCCCGCCGCTTTGACTGAGCGTTTGCGATTGATGATTGCCGTCGGTGTAAACGGACCCCAGACCCGCCCGCGTCAGATAAAGACCGAACTGCAACTCGCGACGGCTGGCGTAGTCGTTGTCGTGACTCTGCGCATACATCACGCCGAGACTGTCGCTAAATCCGTAGCTGCCGGGGCTATCGAGTCCCTGCAAACCGGAGGAGGGATTGCCGAGAATGCCGTTCATGGCCGACTGCAGTGGATTATTGACCAGACGCATGCCGATATTGAAGTAATCGCCGTAGGGCGGCGGCTCGCCCAGGTGCTCGCCAAACATCATGGCGTTGTGGCGCGGTTTCTCCGTGTCGAAGAGCGATTCGCGCAGATTGACATTCGCACCCTGGGCCGTGGCGTTGAACTTCGAATCGTTGAAACCGCGGGTCAGATTAAACTGCCGCTGCGCCTGGCCGAGGTAGCCGTAATCGTTGTAATCCTTGTCCGAACCGAAACTGGCTCCGAAGAAATCGTAGGGAACATGTTTCACCGCATCGAGGCGCAGGCCGTCCGCCTTGGTCCGATCCATCATCCATCGGGCCGATCGGTTCAGGAAATCCTGCACATATTCCCCATAAAATCCGGGGTTGGCGGCCAGCATCTGTGCCGTAATGCCATTAGTCGGTCCGAAACCGACGTAGGTCCCATCCGGCAAGTAGCAGTAATATTCGGGATTGTTCGGTTGCCTAACGAACTTGATCTTGGGAAAAGTAGAGCCTTCCGTCGCGCCAAAGTTTTGATTGGTCGTGCCCGGCTCCTGCGCCAGGTCGATCAAATCGGAAAAGTTACGATGCTGAACCTGCCAGGAATCGTTCCAATTCGAGATGTTATCCCATTTCCGATAGAACCCTTCCTGGGTCAGACGGAGATGAAAATCCTCCGGCACCAATCCGGGATAAATGTCGATCGGAGTCGAGGCGTTATATCCGGGAACGTCAAACGCGTTGTGATTCATGACGTTGTCGAAGTAAACGCGAATCCCAAAGCGATGCGCGACTTCGACGAGGCGAATCAGGTCCGCTTCCGTTCCATAGCGCGTGCGGACCGAGCCGCGCTGATCCTTGCTGCCGAGATCAAATCGATCCCACAAATCATAGCCGACGGAAAGGCCGCCACTTCCTTTGGTCGGCGGCGGGAGCCAGAGAGAATCGTAACCGGCCTCGGCCAGCTCCGGCATTTTCAGCGCGATTTCGTTCCAGTCGGTATTGAAATACTGAAGCATCGCTTCGCCGCGGGTGGACGCAGGTTGCAGAAGACAGAAAAGCAGCGCGGATAGAGCAAGGGCGCGGCCGGCAAAGTCCTTCATTCTGGGGGGCGAGTTAAGGTCGACTCGCTCGGGCTTTTGGCAGCCGGCGAATACAGCCCAAATGGTAGCCCATTTGGCGAAAAATACGCGGAAAATCTGCGGGTTTTTTAGTCAGGCCGGAACCGACGGTGGAGAAGCGATACGCGCGGAGTGGACGCCGCAGCGCGGCGTCCCCCGCCAGCCAAACAGCAAAAAGCCCCTCGCCGAGGCGAGGGGCTTTCGAGCAGCAATGCTTTAAAGATTAAGCGCGCCGGCGGCGAACGAAGAACATGCCAGCCAACAGCGACGGGCCCACGAGCAAAATCGTGGCCGGTTCTGGAACAATCGCGAGATTGTTGAAGCCGAAATTCTCGCCTGCACCTTGAGCGCCATCAAACAATCTCACGCCATTGATATTGGTGAGTGGATTCGCGGCGTTGAAGCCGTTGCCGCTGGCCGAACCGAAGGTGTATGAGTAGTTATTCCCGCCATTGTAAGTGAAGGTGAAATGGAGACTGGTATCCGAGGCAAAACTCTGGGCGATGCCGAAGTCGGCCCCACCATCATTAAGCTGCCAGGTGGTGCCGCCACCAGTGAATTTCAAGGTGAATTCAACAACCCCGTTCGCGGTCAGGTTCAACCCGAGAATCTGGCCGGTGGCCACAGTTGCCGTATTGCCAAGATCGATGCTGAATGTTTGTCCGCCCGTTAGAGCGCCGGTGAAGGGTCGATCCGCCGACGAACTGCCTGCCGCAGCGCCAAACAAGCCGAAGGTTGGGGTGAGGCCTTGCCCAGTGGTACCAATGAAGGAACCACCACCGCCTGCGCTGGTCAGCGTCCAGGCACCAAAGCCGGATCCGCCGTTGTCGCCCGTTACCCAGTGGGCCGAGTAGGGAGCATTGCCCGCGTTATCACCGGCCGGGGTTAACGAGTTGGGCGTGATGCTTCGGCTGGCGCGAAAAGCGTGACGCGTCAACGATCGGTTCGTTCTGTCGTCAGCCCGGCGCCCGGCCTGAGCGTTTTGAGTGGCAGCCGTTAGGCCGGCGAGGAGGAGTACAAAAGCAACTTTATTGATCATAATCTTTCCGCTGGTTGAAGAGTGGACTGGTATTTTTCAGATTTTTGATAAAGAGTCAACTTTAAATCTGAAAGCCCGTGGATTTTTTGGCGGAGGGCGCCGCATCCTCCCAGAAACCCGGTATTTTTCTCTCTCCACGTCGCCCCCAATACGGTCTACTTGGTTTCAGGTAGGCGGGAAGGCTGATGACTGGTTATTTATGCTTTTGGTGTGTCAACTTGCCATTGGCCCGGCTGACGCCTCTCCTGTGACCTCTGCCAAAATCGCTTTCTGCACGTGTAAACGGTTCTCCGCCTGGTCAAAAATCGTTCCGGCGTGCGCTTCGAAGGTCTTTTCGTCGATTTCCTGCCCCCGGTGCGCAGGCAGGCAATGCATGACCAGCGCATCCGGCTTGGCCAGCTTGACCAGCGCTTCGTTAATCCAATAGGGACCCAGCTCGGCTTCGCGCCGGGCTTCCTGGCCTTCCTGTCCCATCGAAACCCAGATGTCTGTATATAAGACATCGGCTCCCCGCGCCGCCTCTTCCAGCTGATCCGTGCAAAGCACACGACCGCCGGCGCGTTTGAGCAAACTCGCGCGCGGCTGATAGCGTTTGGGTGACGCGATGCGCAACTCGAAATCGAGCTTCCCGGCCGCAAACAACCAGGATCCAGCGGTGTTGGAGGCCCCGTCCCCGACAAAGGTCACGACCTTCCCGGCGATGCTTTGCCGTTTCTCCTCGATCGTGAAGATGTCGCCCAGAATCTGGCAGGGATGCTCTTCGTCCGTGAGGGCGTTGATCGTGGGCACGCCGGAAAATTCGGCGAACTCTTCGATATCGCTTTGGGCGAAGGTGCGGATGACAGCGCCGTGCACCATGCGGGCGAGCACGCGGGCCGTGTCCTTGATGAGCTCGCCACGCCCGAGTTGCGCGTCCGAGGCATTCAGATAAATCGATTCCCCACCGAGCTCGCGAATGCCCACCTCGAAAGAAACGCGTGTGCGGGTGGACGGCTTGGAAAAGATCAACGCCCAGGTTTGACCGGCCAATGGCTTAAAGGTGTTATGGGTGGCCCGATTCTTTTTCAGATCGGACGTCGCGCGCAGGATGGTGTCGATGCGCGCGCGATCCAGGCTTTCGATGCTGAGCAAATGTTTCATGGGGATGGGGCTAAAAGCGTTACCGCGTGGAAGAGATGAGGCGTTGAAGCGTCTACAAGGAGCAAGAGATTGTCGACCGCATCAACTTTTTAACGCGTCAACCGTTCAGTGCGGCTACGACTGCCTCGATCGCGCGGAGGCCCTCCTCGGCTTCGGCCCGGCTGAGATTGAGCGCGGGCAAGAGGCGCACGACCGAGGCTGCAGCGGGCACGGTCAGCAGATTTTTCGTGTGCAACAAATCCACGGCTTGTAAGGCGGGCGATCTTGGACCGGGCGCGAAGCCGGGCGCGGTCGGTTGGACTTCGAGGCCGATCATCAAGCCGAATCCACGCACCTCCCGGATGACCTGAGGAAACTTCTGCTGCAATGATTGCAGCCGGCTGCTCAAGAAGTCGCCCATGGCACGCGCATTTTGGGCCAGATGATCCCGCTCGATGATTTCCAAAATCTTGAGGGCAACCGCGCAACCGAGAGGCGTTCCGCCGAAGGTGGTGGCATGCGTGCCGGCGGAAAGAAGGCCGGCGTATTTTTCACGCACCCAGAATGCGCCAATGGGAAATCCGCCCCCGAGGGATTTGGCCATGGAGACGGCATCCGGCAGGAACGTGGCATCGGCATCCTGCCGATGGGCTCCTTCAAAACATGGGCCGGAGGCCGATGCCACTTCGAGGATCCGTTGCCAGCTCTGAAATTCTCCGGTGCGAAAATGGCCGGCCTGCACCTCATCGAAGAGAAGGAGCAGATTCCGCTCGTCGCAGAGCTGACGCAATCCGCGCAGATACTCCGGCGTGGCGACGGTGATGCCGCTCTCTCCCTGGATGGGCTCGATCAAAATGGCGGCCGTCTGGGGCGTGACCGCATTTCGCATGGCGTCGAGATCGTTGAAGGAGACGTGTTTGAATCCGGCGACCATCGGCTCAAACCCTTTCTTGACCTTTTCCTGTCCGGTGGCGGCGATCCCGGCCAGGGTGCGCCCATGGAAGGAATCGAAGGTGGTAATGATCTCGTAGCGGCCTTCTTCGTGCCCGAATTTGCGGGCCAGTTTGAAGAGCCCTTCGTTCGCTTCCGCCCCACTGTTGCAAAAGAAACAGCGTCCCGGGCCGATCAGCTCGACCAGAGTTTGGGCCAGCCGGCCTTGTGGCTCATTATAATAGAGGTTGGAAACGTGGAGGAGCTCGCGGGACTGATCGATGAGCGCCTTGGTGATTTCCGCGTGGGCGTGCCCCAAGGAACAGACCGCGATGCCTCCGCCAAAATCAAGAAAACGCCGGTCGCTGAGGTCCCAGACGTAGCTCCCCTCCCCTCGGGCCAACACCAGATCGAAGCGCGAGTAGGATGGCACGACGAATTTTTCAAAGACCTCGCGGATCTCCTTCTGACTTGGACTGCCTGCCCCGATAGGTTTTCGGGGTTGGACGTTTTTCCCCTTCATAACACGACCTCCGTTCCCACGCCGGCATCGGTAAAAATCTCGAGCAAGACCGAGTGCGGAATTCTTCCATCGACGAATTGCACCTTTTCCACGCCGCTCTCGATCGCAGTCACGGCGCTGTCGACTTTCGGGATCATGCCGCGATCGATTACGCCGCCGCTCTTCAGCTCGGGAACTTCCACGGCGCGCAGATGAGTCATGAGGGTAGTGTCGTCGGCCGGCTCTCGCAAAAGGCCGGGCACATCGCTCATAAAGACGAGACGCCGCGCCTTTAGCGCAATGGCCGTCTTGGCCGCGGCTACATCCGCATTGCAATTGTAGATCCGGCCGTCGTCGCCCAGTGCGGTCGGGCTCACCACCGGAGTGACATTGCGTCGAATGCATTCGCGCAGCCGCTCCACTTCCACAGCATACACATCTCCCACGAACCCGAGGTCCGTCTCACTGGCGAATTTGCGACAACGAAAGATCTCCGTGCCGGGAAGGCCGCGCGCTTTGCCGCCAAAATTCTGGATCGCCTTGACGATTTCCGGATTGACCTCGCGGGAGAGAACGCGATCGACCACCTCTGCCGTGGCCGCATCGGTGACGCGCTGGCCCTGCACGAATTTCGCGGCCATGCCGGCCGCTTCGAGCGCGCGCGTAATTGCTTTGCCGCCTCCATGCACTACTACCGGATTAATGCCGACCGCTTCGAGAAAGACAATATCACGCGCAACCCGGTGCCTCACTTCCGCCTCCGGTGAATCCATAAAGCTGCCCCCGTATTTGACCACGAAGATCTCACCGCGGAAGCGCTGGATGTAAGGGAGCGCCTCGAGCAACGTGGCCGCTTTGGAAATAATCTCTTCCATGCTATCCACCCAGGCTCGCCGGATCGGTCACGTCGCCCTTGTTGAAGGTGACATATTCCTCCGTCAAATCGCTCGCATACATGACGAACTCGCCAGCGCCCACATGCAAATGAACGTGTAAATCGAACTCCGGTTCTGACGTGATCAGCGCGAGCTGCGCGAAAGGAACCGTCGTCGGCCGGCCGCGTCGAAAAGCGAACGTCACGCGCCGTTCCCCCGGCAGGCTGTAACCGATATCGACTTTCGTTTCATCGATCCGGGCGCGCGAATAGCCGGCCGCGCACAACACCCGGCCCCAGTTGGGATCGCCTCCGCACCAACTGGTCCTGACCAGCGAACTGTTCGCGATGGAACGGGCGGCCGCTTCCGCCTCAGAAGAATTGCGCGCACCGCGCACTCGCACCGAGACGAAGCGCGAAACGCCTTCGCCATCGCGCACGATCATTCGAGCCAATTCCAGGGCCACGAAATTGAGCGCGTCCTGAAACATCTGCCGGTGAGGCGAGACTCGGTCGAGCCGTCGATTTCCGGCGCGGCCGTTGGCCAAAAGAATCACCGAGTCATTCGTGCTCATGTCGCCGTCCACCGTGATGCGATTGAAACTGTGCCGCAGGGCTATTTCGAGCGCGCTTTTCAGAAAACGGGACTCCACCGCCGCGTCGGTCGTGATGAAGGCAAGCATGGTCGCATGCAATCCCCCCGCACCTGCTTTTCGACTCATGCCCGGCTGGATCATCCCGGCGCCTTTGCAAATTCCGCCAATACGAACGGTCGCACCCGCCACTTTGAACTCCACCGCGATCTCCTTGCGCCGCGTATCACTGGTCATGATCGCCTCGGCCGCCTCCCGCGCGTGCCGGGCAGAGCGGCCGAGCAACGGTGCGCAGGCGATGATCCCGCCTTCCACGTTTTTCATCGGCATCGGCACACCGATGCGGCCGGTCGAACAAACCAGCACATCGTCCGCGCTGATTTTGTGGCGACTTCCTCTGATCGCCTTGGGCAAAGAGGAAAATCGGTGGTCATAGACCGCCGCTACAGTTAGCGCGGTCGAGCGCGTCATGGCCTCGGCGTCTTTCATCCCTTGCCGGCCGGTGCAGGCGTTGGCGTTGCCGGAGTTGACCACGATGGCCCGGGCAGATTTCCGGGCGGCCCGTTTCGCGCTCAACTTCACCGGCGCCGCGCACACCTGGTTGCTCGTAAACATCCCGGCGACCGTAGCCGGCACATCGGAAACGATGAGGGCCAGGTCCCGCTTCTTGCCTTTGTCCGATCCCTGGCCAGTCCCGATTTTCTTGATGTCGCAGAAAACCGCGGCCGCCTTGAAGCCAAGGGGCGCGCAGATGGATCCGGATACTGTCCGAAACGACTTTGGCGATGGCATGTGATTAGAAATGGGCCACGCCGATTTTCCGGGGAGCGCACGCATCTTGCGGGCTGCGCCCGGCATCCTGCCGGCCGCAATTTCGGGAAGATTCTCGGCAGGGATGCCGAAAAAAGCACGCTGGAAGCGTGCGCTCCCCAGATAGGTCGGGCGAAGTGATCACAATAATCCCGCGGTCTCCTCATAGCCGCGCATCAGATTGAAGCATTGCATGGCCTGGCCACTGGTGCCCTTCGTCAAATTGTCGATCGCGCTCATAATAATAAGTCGATTTGTCCGCGGATCGATCTTCCAAGCCAGGTCGATGAAGTTTGTGCTGACAACATTTTTGGTGTCAGGCAGGCGGGCATCGCCCAACAAACGCACAAAAGGTTCCTGGCCATAAGCGTTTTCAAAAATGCCCGCGACCGCGGTCGCTGGATTGGAGCCTTGCAGGTCCGTGTAAATGGTCGAAACGATTCCCCGGTTCACCGGCACGAGGTGAGGGGTGAACTGGATCATGATCGGTTCGCCGATGGCAGCCGATAATTCCTGTTCCACTTCGGCAAGGTGCCGGTGCTTCGGCACTCCGTATGGGCGCATGCTTTCATGGCATTCGGCAAAAAGGTAATCGACTTCAACCTTACGGCCCGCCCCGGTCACGCCGCTCAAACTCGTGACTAGAATTCTTTTCGGATCGATCACCTGCGCACGCAACAGCGGCAGGAGCGGCAGCAGGATGCTCGTCGGATAGCAACCGGGACATGCCACCAGCTCCGCGCGGCGGATCTTCTCGCGGTAGACTTCCGGCAAACCGTAAACGGCGCGACCCAGCAGATCCGGCGCGGAATGATCTTTGCCGTAAAATTCTTTATAAACTGCGGCATCACGAATTCGAAAATCGGCGCTGAGATCGATGACGCGCTTTCCTCGGCCGAGCAGTTCCGCCCCCACCTCAGCCGAAACTCCGTGCGGCAGCGCCAAAAAAATGACTTCGGCCAATTCCGCGATTCTCGAAATTTCGGGCTCACAGAAGGTGAGCGATTGCGCTTTCGCGTGATGCGCGAAACGGGGAAAGACTTCGGCCAAGGTTTTGCCGGCAAATTGGCGCGATGTCACCGCCGCCAGTTCCACCTGCGGATGAACCAGAAGAAGGCGCACGAGCTCTTCGCCGGCATAGCCGGAAGCGCCGATGACCGCGACCTTGGTAGCGACGGGAGAATTCACAACGCGCAATGCGTATTACGTCCAGACTCAATTGCAACGAAAACTGCAAGGGGGAGGCAGACTCCTCCAGGCGCCTGTAGGGGAAGCTGCCAGCTTCCCTCCTCTGGCAGACGGGAAGATAGTGCCTTCCCCTGCAGTTTCCACAGAGCGGCCGCATCCCATTCCCGATTAGGCTTCTCCCCCTGGGATGTGCACAGTACCTTTGTCTTATGGAATCGCTTACCCTTGTCGGCTTCGCCGTCGTCGCCGTCATCGCATTTATTTTTGCCATCGTCCTTTTCAACTTCTTCGGCATCTGGTTGCGCGCCCGCATTGCCAATGCGCCCGTCGGCATGGGCAAGATGATCGGAATGCGGCTGCGGCGCGTGCCCGTTGGACTGATCGTGGACAGCCGGATCACGGCCGTCAAAGCCGGCATCGAGATTCCGTCGGACCCGCTGGAAGCGCATTACCTGGCGGGCGGCGATGTTGGCCAGGTCATCCTGGCCCTGATCGCGGCGGACAAGGCGGGTATCTCGCTCGATTTCAATCGCGCCTGCGCCATCGATCTCGCCACCAAAGGCACGGGCAAGACCGTGCTGGAGGCCGTTCGCACCAGCATCAACCCAAAGGTCATCGATGTACCCAATGCGGCGACGGGACGAACCACCATCGACGGCGTGGCCAAGGATGGGATCGGCGCAAAAGTCAAAGCCCGTGTCACGGTGCGGTCGCACCTCGACCGGTTCGTGGGCGGCGCCACCGAGGAGACCATCATCGCACGAGTCGGGGAAGGCATCGTCAGCGCGATCGGTTCGGCGGATTCCTATAAGGATGTGTTGGAAAACCCGGATCGGATTTCGAAGGCCGTGCTGGCCAAAGGCCTCGACAGCAATACGGCGTTTGAAATTCTTTCCATCGACATCGCCGACGTGGACGTGGGCGACAACATCGGCGCCAAATTGCAGAGCGAACAGGCCGATGCGGACAAGCGGATTGCGCAGGCCAAAGCCGAGGTACGCCGCGCCGCCGCCGTGGCGGTCGAACAGGAAATGCGCGCCCGCACCCAGGAGATGCGCGCGAAAGTAGTGGAAGCAGAGGCGCAAGTTCCCCAAGCCATGGCGGAAGCGTTCCGCTCCGGTCATCTCGGCATTATGGACTATTACCGGATGAAAAACGTGCAGGCCGACACGTCCATGCGGGAATCGATTGCCGGCACCGACAAGCCGAAAGAGGCGACGTGAGTCGTGAATCGAGAATCGTGAGTAGCGCAACGTTCGATGTAACGATGTAACGCTCCGCATGCTTGCCGTTCATCTCGACAACCTTCTCTTCATCCTGCTCATAGTCGGGGTCGGGTTGCTCCGGCTTCTCGCCAAGAAAGCGGGCGGAACGACCGAGAAGGATCCCGACTGGTCTTCGGAAAAGGAGACTCCCCCGCCGCTTCCGCGCCAGACGGAGCAGACCGATGAGGAGCGCATTCGGAAATTTCTGGAGGCGTTAGGCCAACCGACTTCTTCCAAGCCGCCGCCACCCGCTAGGCCACGTCCCGTTGCTACGACCATCCCGGAATTTCAGCGCCAACAGGTCGAGCCAGCGGCCCAGGCGGCGCGGCCAAGAAAGCTGCTCAATCCGTTGCCTCCCCTAACGACCGTGCCGGCGGCGGCGCCGCCGCGCCGGGTAACGACGCCTCGACCGGCAGCGCCATCCTATGAGGCGACATCAGCCACGCCGCCCAATCCGACGCCGCCGCCGTTGCCCATGACAAAGACTCCTGTGGAAGCCTATGCGGTCGCCGCCTCCGGCCCGGCCGCCGTCGACATCACGAAACTCCTCGGATCGCGTGACGATTTGCGACGCGCCATTATTTTGCGCGAAGTGTTCGGCCCTCCCCGGGGCTTGCAGTCGCTCGATCTGATCGGAAACGACTGAGTCGGCGGCCGCCTCCAGAAACGCTTGAGCTCCGCTCCGTGCTGTCGAGAATCCCTTGAGCTCCGCTCAGGTTTCCGTACCTTCAAAACTTTCGCCGCCGGCGTGGCGGAACTGGCAGACGCGCTGGACTCAAAATCCAGTACTGGCAACAGTGTGTGGGTTCGAGCCCCTCCGCCGGCAAACTTTGTCAGTGCACCAGGGTGGCCGCCACTCGCGCCTCTGGCAGGGGCAGCCCAAAGTCCTCCGGCTTGACTGCAAACACATTCACTGTCTGCTCCAGGGAAGGGAGGTAGACGGAGCCCAGTGATTCGATTTCAAAATGCTCGTCGATTAGCACCACGACCTGCTCTCCCATGACAAGGTCGCGGCCGACTTGTTTGGTCACCTCCTGGAGTCTCCAGCTCAGGTTGACGGCGAGACGACCCTCTTTCATCAGCCGAAATGTCCCGCAAATGGTCCTAGAATTCGAGCCATGCGGACGTATAATTTTCGCATGAAAAGCCTCCTCCTGCGTCCCCTCGTGATCGCGCTCGGCGGATTAACGCTGCTGAGCCTGAACGCTTACGCCGCTTCCGGCTCCATCGAAGGGATCGTCACGAACGATAAGGGACAGCCATTGCCGCAAGCCCAGCTCCGCATCGAAGGCCGGGAGGGCAGTGGGCTCAATCAGCTCATTAGAACCGATGCGCGCGGTCATTATAGCATCTCCGGGTTAACCGACGGCACTTTTAGGGTCACCCTCATCGTGGATGGCCTCGTCAAAGCCTCCATCGCCAATGCCATGGCGCAGGTGGGACAGAGTGAAAAGTTGAACTTTTCTCTCAAAAAGGCGGCCGTCGCCAAGCCGACCGCGGCCGGGAAGCATTATGTGTGGGTTCCGACCCCGACCGGTAGTCAGCTGGCCGGCAGCTGGGTCGAAGTCAATGATGACCCCCGCAAAAAACTGCCCGTGGGCATGAAGGATCGGATGGACTGGAATGCGAACGCCACCCTCCGGCATATCCAATCGAATGCCGGTCAGGCCCGCCAATTCTAAGATCTTCCCATTCCAAAAACTTGAATATCCTACGCTCAGCAATAAACTTATGAATATGTCTACATCTCCGCGCAAAATTGCGTCTCTCTTCACAGCCTTGGCCCTTCTTAGCGGAAGCGCCTGGGCGGCATCCTCGATCGTCCAAGGCGACGTCAAAGGCCCGGATGGCAAAGCACTCAGCGGCGCCGAAGTCCGCCTCCAACGCAAAGGCGACAAGGCGTCAGCCCAAACGGCAAAGACGGATGCGAGAGGTCGATATGCGTTCAAAGATCTGAGGATTGGCTCGTACGACCTCACCGCCAGCGCAAATGGCATGGCTGCCACAGCGGCCCAAAACGTCGGCACCACCGACCGCGGCGCGGTCAGCGTAAATTTCAATCTCAAGACTCAGACCGGCGCCGCTGCGACGGCTCTTTCCAAGAAAAAAGCCAAAAAGTTGGTTTGGATGGAGCCCGAAATGGGAAGTCACCTCGGCGGACGCTGGGTGGAAGTGAACGACGACGGGACATCGACCGACTCAACCCACACCGATAGCGTCAAAAAACAGGATTCACTCCGCAAGATGCTCAGCGGCGGCGGCATGAACCCGCACGGCAACTAATTTTCACTCAGACGATTTTCAAGGCGCGTGATCGCACCAGCGGTCACGCGCTTTTCGTTTTAGGCCCCTTCGTCGAACGCCGTGGTTTGCGACGACCCGGCCGCTCGCTCCGGAAAAAACAACATCTTCACTGACTCACGCGAAAGAATGATCAGGGTGAACACACCGAGGATCGTGCCGAACGGCATGAAGAGACATTCGATACAGCCCACCACGAAAACGAACCAGTAGCGGTTGCGCCGAGCCAGGGCGCGGCCGGAAAGCAGGATGCAGAGCGCCACCGCCAGGCCGATCAGGAAAAAGGCGCATCCAAAGACGACAAAGATCCAGCCGAGCACTTCCGGAGGCGCCTCCCGTCCGGCTTGGGCGTGGTCGTGATGCGCCGCGTAAATAAAAAAAGAACCCATACCTGCGTAGAGCAGGGGGAAAAACGCGAAGAGGCCGGCCCATGCGCTTACCACATAGTGAAAGATGGAAAGCAGCCGCAGATGTTCAGAATCGTGATTCACAAATGGTTCATCCGCACTTCGAAACCCTCACTCCGTGACAGTGGCCAGCAACATGAGGTCCTTTCATGACATCATCCAGATACCATGTAGCCCTCTTCGCCGTGCTCGTTGATGTCCAAACCTTGTCGCTCAATTTCCGGCGCAATACGCAATCCAATGACAGCGTTCACCAGAAGGGCGATCAGCGCCGTGTCCACCACGGCTACGATCAAGGTGACGGCGATCGCCTTCAGTTGCTCAACCCAAAGCGTGTGACCCACGAGCGCGGCCAACCCGTTTTGCGTGGTCGCATTGAACGGCGCCACAGCCTTTTGCGCGAGATTCGGATTTACCCTCGCCGTCGCCAGCAGACCCCTTAGAAAGGCACCCAGCGTACCGCCCACCGCATGCACCCCGAATGTGTCCAGGGCATCATCATAGTGAAACCAGGACTTCAATTTGGTGCAGGCAAAGAAGGGCACCGCGCCGGCCGCCACGCCGATCAGGACGGCACCAGTCGGATCCACATACCCGCAGGCCGGAGTGATCACGACCAGTCCGCCGACTGCGCCGGAACAGAGGCCGAGCACGCTGGCCTTGCGCCGCAGCACATATTCGAGCAGGCGCTGGGCGCGCAACTCGGCCACACGGCCGAACCCCAATACTCCGAGAAATAAACTAACCAGAATAAGACGGGTCATAGCAGAGCAGGGTTTGGAATGGATCGGCCAGACCGAAGCTTGAGATTGACAGGTTCTCTCGGGCTTCGCCAATATCACCGAAGTGTCCCCGCAGTTGCGCCCTCAAGATAGAGAAACTCGTGATCACTGGAAAAGTCAGGGACATAAAATCCGCCTGCTTCGGGAGTGTCAATAGCAGGCTCTATCCAAAACCTGATCGTCCCCAAGATAACCTATGAACGATTCCATGACTCAAATCAAAGATACCACGGCGAATCCCGCCCCCCTCGGCCTGCTCGGTTTCGGCATGACTACGGTATTGCTCAATCTGCACAACGCCGGCTACTACGAACTCAACAGCATGATCCTGGCAATGGGCCTCTGCTACGGCGGTGCCGCCCAAATCATCGCCGGCATTATGGAATGGAGGAAAAATAATACGTTCGCCGCCACCGCTTTCATTTCCTACGGCTTCTTCTGGCTCTCCCTCGTGACGCTGCTGGTCCTTCCGAAAATGGGACTGATCGCGCCGTCTAACGACACCGCCATGGCCGCGTATCTCGCCATCTGGGGATTATTCACTGCCGTCATGTTTCTGGGCACGTTGCACCTCAATCGCGCCCTCCAGGTTGTTTTCGGGACGCTCACGATTCTATTCTTCCTGCTGGCCTACGGCGATTTCGCAGGAGCCAGTGCCGGCTTCAAGCATGCCACCGGCTATGAAGGCATCTTCTGCGGTCTGTCGGCCATGTATGCCGGACTAGCCCAGGTGCTCAATGAATTATCCGGCAAAGTCATCCTGCCACTCGGACCCGTCCAGAAATAATCGCGCGTCTCAGGGATCGCTGTCCTTTCAGCCGCCGCCCTGATATTCCATGTAATCTGCGGTGGCCAAGGTTAGGTGCTGTCATGGGTACGTGTTCGAGGAAAAACTCCGCCGAACGGCGTTTGTTGCCTCGCCGTTATTCGGCTCTGGCCGGGCCAGGTTAAGAAGCTCGCCGGAGTCTCTGCCTCAAGCCGATAAGGTCCGGATCGTCCAGGGATTGCGGACACGAGACCTGCTCGATGGTTCGGCCATCGCCCTCATCTTCGTCCGTCTCGTCGGCATCGTTATCGTCGTCGTTATCCTCGGGCGAAACGACCGCGGGCAGATCCTTCTGCTGCAGCTGGTTGTAACGGTCCCGCACGTCCGCCGGCACCTTCTCCAGGTCCTCTTTCGTTTCGACCGGTCCGCTGAATAACAGACGGCCCTGCGGATCTTTCGCTGTGAGGATTCTCTTTCCATTGTTGCTATCCAGGCGCAGCTCCCCTTTGTCGTCGGAAAAAACGATCTGGGCCTTGGCAATATCAATCCGGGTCGTGCGCAGCCCCGCGCCGTCGCTCCGAGTGATTCTTATCTGGCCATGCCTGGCCTGCGCATTTTCACGCACCCGTTGGGCCTGTTCCCGAATGCGCTCCGCCTGCTCTTGGGCGTGCTCACGCGCGTGCGCCACTTCTTCCTGCGCCCTCATAACGGTGTCATGCATCATGTTCTTATTCCCGTCGGTCATCTGCTCCTTCAAATCCTTCATCCAATCGCGCATGTCTCCGAGGTCCATGTCTCCCATGTGGAAATCACCCGGCATGTGCGAGCCCGGTCCGCCCCACCGCCGCTGCGGCACTTCTTTCTTGCTCAGCTTCACCGGAATCTTCTGCTCCTGGCCCTTGCGCAGAACAGTCAAGGTCACGGTTGTGCCTTCCGAAAAACTGCGGATGAGTTTCGAAAGCTGCTCCGGCTCCGTCAGAATCTGATCGTTCAACATCTTGAGGATATCGTTTTGCTGGACGCCCGCCGTGGCCGCCGGCCCATCAGGCACGACGTAATCGACCACCAGCCCGAAGCCCTTGGCTAAACCAAGTTGCTCGCTCACCACCCGCGGAATGTCGGATGTCTCCACGCCCAGGAATGTGACCGGGACTTTCGGAAGTTTCTCACGCCGCTCGGGTGGAATCGGCGCGCTGGGAGGCGCGGGCGGAGCCGGTGGAACAGGCGAGGGCTGCGCCCAAACTGCCGCTTTCAGGAGGAGGGTGATGATCAGGGTTAGGATGATTTTCGTTTTCATGATGCAGTTTGGTTAAGGTTCAAAAAAATTACTGGCCGGCCACCGGAATGAACTGAACTTCCTCGCTCGGGTAGGAGACACGCAGCGACGCGCCGGTCTCGGGGTTATGCCACTGCAGGGATTCCCGCGCCCGGGAACGAATCCGCCGCACCGGTCCACTCGATCCACGCGGAAAGAGCAGCCCTTCGTCCTGCGTGTGATAGACCACCCTGCTCGCGCCGAATGGAATAAACTGGGAAGAGGTCAGGCGCGCCGCCGGTGTGGTGATGGCGGGAGAGCCCGTCGCGACCGTCTGGCTTGGCGTGGTCGTGGAGGGTTGATTGACCCGCGCCAGAAGGAGCAGGGCCGCCGCCGCCGCCAGACCCAGGCCTAACGACAACCAGCCCAGACCAAATCGGTTTGGTTGAATGACATGGCCCGGCGCCGCCGCCGTTTCAGTCGAGCCATCGAGCTCATGGGCCACGGATTCGAGCAGCCTTGCGGACGGCTGCACTGGCCGCAAGGCGCGCAGTTCATTCTCCATCTCGGAAAAATCGTTCATGGTGGGAGCAAATCTTTTTTCAGGGCGGCCAGGGCATACCGGTAGCGGGACGCAGCCGTGTTTTGGGAAATGCCAAGGCCTTCTCCTATTTCCGCGAACGTCAGGTCGTTCCAAACCTTCATGACCAGCACCTCTCGCTGTTCATGGGGCAGACGATTAATCGCGCCGGTGAGCCGGCGCGGTCCATCATCGTCTTCTTCAAATTGCGGTTCGATCGCCTGGACCGTGTCGGAATAAGCCTCCGCTTCACGCCGGGCGCGCCGGCTGTCTTTGCGAATAAGGTCAAGCGCCACCGAACGGACCGTGGCATAGAGGAGTCCCCGGTTGTCCACGCTTCGGTTCTGCCGCCAGAAACGCACGAAAGCGTCCTGCACCACGTCCTCCGCATCCGTCCCGGACCGCACCCATTGCCGCGCAAAAAGGACCAGCCCGGGAGCAAGCTCCGAGAAACAGGTTTTCCAGTTTTCGTGGGTGGCGACATTTTCCATGACCTCTTTACGGTCTTTCATAAGCAAGACGTCGCCAGCCGCGGATTTTGTCTAAACCCCTGCCTTTTTCCGGGTGCCATCTTTTTCATTCCGACCGAAGAGCCCGCGCGTTCATCCTCGATTCCGAATTGAGCGTCCGCCATGGCGGATCCGTCCTTCGGCGGATTGAACCTTGAGCTGCCTGTCCCGATCAGTTTTGGGGGTTGAGGCATTTGCCACCTTCTTTGCGCTAATGCTGTAGCCGCCCCGCTTTGCCGGGGCGCCTTGGGATCACGGCGACAGAGCGCCGTGGCTATAGGGGAGACTGTCTCGCACCAAGGCCACCAAGAACACAACGGTCAAACAGGGCTTTCTGAATTGAGCGTTGGAAGTTGAACGTTGAGCGTTTGCTCTGTTTGCTTCTCTCGTCAATGGGATTGGGCCGGAGAAAGCGGGCGCAGGATCAAATCGCCGATCCAATCCGGATGGGCCACCCCTTCCCGATACGCGTTGAGAGAGTCGATCGACGAATTGATCCGCAGATTGCTATAGGATTGATCTGGATTCTGCCAGCGCTCGTGCCAATAGACGGCCGCTTTGATTCGCGGATAGCGTGTCCTAAAAAGATCCAGGCCCTGTTTAATCCACTCTGGTTTACGGATTCCGGGTTCATTGACAGCATAGGGGAATTCACCGGTCGCCCACTCCGCGATCATGATTGGTTTGTTCGGATCGAGGCCGCACATTTCCTGATAAGGCCAATCCACGAGGGCACGAATGTCGGGATTTGGTTCGTCTGTAAACTGCTGCCCGTAGACACTCATGCCTAACCAATCGACATAATCCGAGCCGGGATAATAAGCTGGGGCAAAATTCCAGGTGTCGAGCGGATAGGAATAGTTATTGGTGTGAAACATCCACTGCACGTTGTGCGCGCCGCGCGCCCGCACCCGGTCGACCACGTGGCGGAAAGCAGCCCGGAAATGTTCCGGTCCCTGCCAGTTATCGTGGTCGTCGTCCCAGTCTTCCCCGCCATAATATTTGCCGGACCAGGGAAACCAGTCGCCGTTCATCTCCACTCCAAAAGCCACAATCATAGGATGCCCGAACTCGCGCGCTGCGTCCCCCCATTTGTCGATATAGGCGTCCCACTTTCCCGCCATGATTTCCTTCAGACTAAACTTGTCCGGTCCTCGATTTTGCTCGTAGGGCCGATCCCAAGGAGACCAGAAAACCAGCGGCAACGACCCGTGCCGCCACACCACGTTGAGGTTGGCCGTCGGGAAGCTCTGTTCTCCCCAGTAACTGGAGGAGGCGATGATGGCCTGGTGTTTTCCCACCATCTTCTCGAAGTCCTCAATCATCTCGAGTGTGACCGAGTCTTCTTCGTCCCCGAAATCGATGAAGGCGCCGGTGTAAGCGCCTTTCGGCGGCGGAACCACGGTCCCTGGACCATTCGGATCAATCCGCGCTTCCGTAGTCTGTTTGCGGCAGGCGGCCAGCGAAATAAGGAGGACGGCGGCGGCCCAAACTGCCGCGGAGCATCTGGTCGTCATCACACCCGCACCGGCACACTGGCGGTACGCTCGAGTTTCCCCCAACTCACCCACGCGCCTTTGACCGCGCGGAAAATCGATTTCCAGATGCAATAGCTGAGCATGGGGCGGTAAATCAGGCGCATCGGCAGGATTCGCCACGCGCGCGTGATCGGTTCCCGTTCGAGAATGCAGGCGAGCGTCGCCAGAATCACGTCCATCGCGAGAAACGTCACCACAAACGGCATGAGCGCGCGCCAGGCTCCAAAAGGAAGAGAGACGAGCAGGAACAAATCCACCATCGGAGTAATGGCGACCAGGAGGATCTGAAAAAACCAGACGCTGGGCAGACTGAACCATCCCAGCGCGCGGTAGTTCCAGTTAAAGACCATATCCCGATGTTTCCATAAACATTGCAGCGTGCCGTAAGCCCAGCGAAAGCGTTGGCGCGCCAGCGTCCGGACGGTTTCCGGCGCCTCCGTCCAGGCAATCGCCCCGGGCACGTAGACAATGCGCTGCCGCTGCTTGTGCAACGCCAGGGTCAAATCGGTATCTTCCGCCAGTGTCTCCAAACTCAGCCCCCCTGCCTTGTCGATCGCGGATTTGCGGACGGCACTGATGGCGCCGGGCACGACCGTGATGCAGTTCCACCGGTCGTAGGCGCGCCGATCGAGATTAAATCCACAGGTGTATTCGAGCGCCTGACATTTCGCGATGAAGGTGCGCAGATTTCCAACCTTGGCGTGACCTGAGACCGCTCCGATCCCTTCATCGGCGAAGGGCTCGAGCAAACGCGGAAGCGTGTCCGGCTGACAGTGCGTGTCGGCATCGATGAAAACGATCAGGCCGTGTCGAGCACTGGCCAGGCCGCGCTGCAAGGCTCGCGCTTTCCCCTTGTTTTCCTGCTGCAATAAACGCACGCGCGGATCGACCGCTGCCAGTCGCTCGACCTCGGCCGCGGTCCCGTCCCGCGAGCCGTCGTCAACCACAATGACTTCGATCTCTGATTTGTATTCCGTGTTGAGCAGAGACTGAAGAGTGCCGGCCATCACTTTGGCTTCGTTGTAAGCAGCGATGACCACGCTGACCGGCTCATGAAAATCGCTCTTGGGACCGCGCCGGAACCGATAGGCCAGCCAGATCACAGTGAGAGTGCGAAGGACCACCAGACCCGTCGCCACGATCATGAAGGCCCACAGAAATTCCTCGATCGCATGAAAGATCTGAAAGCCCGTGCTGCTCACCAGCCGGGCCAGCGATTTATTGGCTCCCTGTAGCGGAGGCATCACTTCGTCGCGCGTCGTCCCCAGCAACGTGCTTAACGAGACGACCGTATCCCCGCGCGTGTGCAGCCAGTCCAGAATATGAGGCAGCGCCTCCACTGTCTGCGACCGGTCGCCGCCCGCATCATGCAACAGAATAATGCTGCCATCGCGGCGCTGTTGTTTGATCCGCTGCAAAATAATGTCGGCGCCGGGTTTGGCCCAATCCTGCGGATCGATGTTCTCCAGCACGACGAGATAATCCAGGTCCTGCGCAATCTGGAGCGGCGTCAATTCACTCAACTGCGATGGGCTGGTGTCGGCCGCGTAGGGCGGCCGAAACAAGGTGGTGGCCCGGCCCGTGATCGATTCGATCAGCAGCTGGGTCGCGTTCAACTCCAGGCGGATATGTTCCGGCCAGCAGAGGGCCAGGTTCGGATGATAGTAGGTGTGGTTCCCAATCTCGTGCCCTTCCTCCACGATCCGGCGGACCAACCCCGGATAGTTCTCTGCGTTCTTGCCCACTATGAAAAATGCCGCCTTCACCTTCGCCGCCTTCAGGATATCGAGAATCTGCGGAGTCCATTCCGGGTCCGGACCATCATCAAAGGTGAGGGCCACCTGATGTTCCCCGCCCGCGCCTTGGTGATACAACGCCGGAAACTCCGGAAACTGCGCATACCGGGCCGTCAGGTAGCCTTCTCCGTCGGTCGCGAGCTCCCGCCTTCCATCGGAACGGTTCTCGTCCACCGTCACAATTTCGCCTTCGCCCAGGTCCGTGATCGTGTCGGTCCCTTTCAAAACTTCCAACGCGGTCCGGGTTGCGCCGTCCATTTTGAAATCGTGCGGCACGCTCAACGCATCCCAGATGGCGGTATCTTCCGTCCCTAACCGGTAGAGCGCGAAGCCGCCCGCCTTGTTATCGCGCACTTCGCGCAACTGGTTTAGCAAAGTGACCACATCCAGGAACCAGACCGTGTGGATTTTATCCGCGTCCTCATAATAGAAGGAGGGATTGTAATCGGGCGCGGCAATGGACAGGGATCCAGTCCCCGCGCTGTTCGCCCGGCTCATGGCCTCGGGAAAACTGATCAACTCCGCCTTCTTCGCCCCTTCCGTCCAGTCATATCCATAACTCCCCAGCGTCACGATCCATTGCTTCGTATCGGCGTCTTCCATCAAAACGTGGAGCCAGCCTTCAAACCAGGAACGTGACCCGAGCGGCCCGGGCGGATCGATGTCCGAGGTCTCATCGAAGAGGAGCGCGACGAAACGGTCAACGTTGTCGGACAGATCCTCGAAGTCGATGTAATCCAGTTCCTGGCCCGGTTGCACAGACAGCCAGAGTTCCTTGTGATCCTGATGCAACACGCCGGCGAACCGGTCGATCAACGCCGTCACATCCTTTTTGTAGGCGGGATCAATTTGTTCCCAATCGATCACCACGCCGCTCGCCTTGGCCGTCCGCAGCACGTTCAGCACATTTCCGATAAAGCGGTCTTGCCGATCGACCGGCCCATGCGCCAGATTCTCAATCGCTTCCGGCTGCCAGGCGTCCCCCACCAGGTTGGTCAGGAGCGGCATTAAGGCAAAGCCCCGGGCCGCAGCCAGCTTGGGCAAACGATTGTCCGCATCGATCTGCAGATCCCCCATGCCGTTCACCACCGCCATCCACTCCGGACAAAGATGGGTAATCTGCGACGCATGTTTCTCGAGCGAAGCGTAACTGTAGGGATCGCCGTTCGTGTAAAAAGCCATCCGCACTTCGTTGTTCGGCGATTTCTTGCGCGGCCGCGCCGCCGGCGCCGGGGTAGGGCCTCCCAGTTTTTTGGCGGCCTGCCGGGCCGCCCCGAATTTCTGCCAGAGCAGCAAAGCCGGCGAAGTCGCCTGGCCGGCCAGGCTCTGTTTTTGGTAGGCTTTCAGCTGGCCCTTCAATTGGCGCAGGGAAAACGGCACCCGCATCTGCGGCGCGACAAACAGGGTCTGCACGAAGAGAATCGCGCCGAGAAAAGAAAGGACACCACCGATCAGCAGGATCAGGCGCAACCGCGGCCAGCGTTTACCCGCCGGGTCAGAGAAGACAAATGGCGTGACCGTGTGTGGAGGAATATCCTGCATGAACCCTTAACATCGTTCCGCCGGGACAATAGCAAATCCGCCAATTTTGGCGCTATCCTTCTTCCATTGGACGATCCGTGTCGGACGTTAGACGTTCTCGTTCCATGAATGTTCAGCCCGACCCGTTGCCCACTGGCCATGCCGGCATCTCCGCGCGCTTGCACCAGGGACCGCGCATTCATCCTTCCGCCTGGGTGGCTTCCGGCGCCGCCGTCATCGGCGACGTCACCCTCGCCGAGGAATCGAGCGTTTGGTACGGCGCCGTCCTGCGCGGCGATATCAACCGCATCGTCATCGGCCCGCGCTCCAATATTCAGGACAACGCGGTCGTTCATCTCGACTCGGCTTATCCCACCATCCTGGGCGAACTCGTCACGGTCGGGCACAGCGCCATCGTCCATGCCTGCCAGATCGATAATGAAGTGCTCATCGGCATGGGCGCTATCGTCCTCGACGGCGCCGAAATCGGCGCCCGGTCCATCATCGGCGCCCACGCCCTCGTCACGCTCGGCATGAAAATACCCGCCGGCTCGCTCGTGCTCGGGTCCCCCGCCCGGATCGTGAAGGAACTGAGCGTCGAACAACAAAAAGAAATCGCGCGCTGGGCCTGGAGCTACGTCGAAACAAGCAAGCGCTTCCGCGAATTCTATGAAGATCGAACAAACCAACCGTAGTGGCCGATAAAAGTGGCATCGGCTTCCAGCCGATGTAGCGAAATCATCGGCAAATACCGATGCCACTCTACAGAAGAGCGCGCGCCAGTTTGCGGCCGCCTTGGCGGAGCAGCTCCCCTGCCTGCGCCATGTTGTCCGCCTCGCTCCGAGACGGATCGGCCACCGCATAAATCCCATCGAACAACTCCGTGAGGCGCGCGTCATCATCCGTGCGCCCCACCACCGCAAAGATGCGTTTGCCCAGTTTCCGCGCGAGCCGCGCCACTTCCACGGGCGCTTTTCCATCGAGGCTCTGCCGATCGAGGCTTCCTTCGCCCGTCACCACGATGTCGGCGCTGCCCATCTTCCTCTCCAGGCCGATCGCCTCCGCCACCACTTCGAAGCCGCGTCGGATGGTTGCACCGCAAAAGCTCATTAATCCAAAGGCCAGCCCACCACCCGCACCCGCTCCCGCCCTGAATCGATAGTCGGCACCCAAATCGCGCGCCACGATATCAGCCAATCTTCCCAGCGCGTCTTCCAGAAGACGCAGTTGGTCGGTCGTCGCGCCCTTTTGCGGTCCGAACACATATGTCGCACCGCTCTCGCCCAACAAAGGATTCCGCACATCTGCGGCCGCGACAACGCCCACGCGTTGTAGAGGCGGTTGTGCCAACCGCTTCTTCTTTAAACCGCTGCTCGCCGCGGCGAACACCTCTGCCACTTCCGCCGCGTCGATCCGCGCCAGCGTTCGCAATTGACTGACGGACCCTTTGAGTTCGAGTTCGACCTCACCCTCGTCGAAAAACCGAAAACCAAGCGCCCGGGCCATGCCGAATCCACCATCGTTCGCCATACTCCCGCCGACCCCCACTATGATTTCGCGCGCCCCCAGCTTCACCGCATCGCGCATCATCTCGCCCACTCCGAACGTCGTCGCGTGCTCGATATCGCGCGTCGCCGGACCTAGATGCTTTAACCCGGCCACTTCGCTCATCTCCATCACGGCCGTCGCGCGTTTCGGCAGCCAGACATAACGCGCCGCCACCAGCCGGCCGAGCGCATCATGCGCCTGGCACTCGCGCCATCTTCCCGCCAGAGCATCACAAATCACTTCGCTCGTTCCCTCCCCGCCGTCGGCTACCGGCACAATTTCGATTTGCGCGTCGAGAAGAACATCCCCGATCCCGGCAGCGATATTGGTCGCGGCTTGGAGCGCCGTTTGCACGCCTTTGAACTTATCGGGCGCGATCAGAATGCGCATCCGCGACTCTATCGTCGCTTACAGCCAAATGTCATCTTTCCTGGAAGGAAGTCCTCGCAAACGTGACCGCTCCGTGCCGGGGAGCAAACACGCCTCGCGTGTTGGCGAACACGCATGGTGAGACCGATGTCAGAGTCGGCGCAGGACAACGACCCTATTGGTGTTGGTCCCCTTCGTGTTGTTCCTGATGCCCCAGCAGTTCGCCGTCTTTGTGAATTCCTGCTGGTTTACCATCACGAACAGCCGGTCGAAAGGGAGCCCTTCCGCCGCTGCCCATACCAGACGTTCCAGAAGGACCTTGCCGTTACGGACCTCGCCAACCTCGAAGGCGACGTGCCCTCCGGGTTGTACAAGCCGCGCCAGTTCTTTCAGCGTGTCCCGAACCATGTTCTGCCATCCCTCCTCGGTTCTGTGATGCGCGATGGCGACGCTTGCCACGTCGATGCCAGCGAACCAGCTTCTGAGCCAGTTGTCTTGGGCGTATTGCACAATGTCGAGGAACGGAGGAGACGTAACGACCAACTGAACCGAACCGCTGCGGATGGCAGGCGTCGACTGTGCCGTGCCGGTGGTCAACAGTGACGGTGGGTGGGATGACATGGGTCCGTCGCTTAGCAGCGACGCAGTCTTTTTTAGAATCAGCTTCTTTACGTCGCGGTCCTGGGGTGTTTGTCCCCTCCGTTCATTGATCTTGCGCTGCGACTGAGCGGACACCGCTTGATTCGGCGGAAGTGTGGAGACGGAGAAGAAGCCAGGTGAATGGCCTGACAATCGGTTGATTGCCACCATTCGGATCCAGTCGTCGACGGGGTCTGGGGTGCGATCCAATGGAGCTCGTTCAATCAGCCAACTCCGAAGCGCGGAGATGTGACGCAACGTCCGCGGGCTGTAGAAAGCGAGGAGTTCGGAATTATCGGCATCTCCCTTATCCCACCTAATTTGGTCTAATCTGCGAGCGACCTCGCTGATCGCCGGTGGTTCCAATCGGGGTCGACTGAACAGGACGCTCAAGGGGTTGATGTCATTGCCGATTGGTTGACGACCCATGAGAGCCGCCTGTACGGGGGTTGTCCCCCGGCCCATAAATGGGTCGTAGACCGCGTCGCCCGATTTTGTCAGACGCTTGATGAAGAACTCCGGGAGCTGTGGCTTGAAGCAAGCCCGGTAGCTCACCTCGTGGATCGAATGCGCCTGGCGCTGGCCTGACGTCCAGAATTCGTTGATCAGGTAAGGAATGGAGCCCTCCGACACTTGGACCGAAGCCCGACCGAATTCAGCGAAAGCCTTGACCAGATCGACGAAAGGCGGCACCGCTCCGTCGCTTACGGATTCCGGAGCGGCGGAGATTGGCTCGAACAGGGGAAGCTCATCAAGAGTCGAGTAGGTCATACGAACTTCTAGTCGACATCCTGAACCGTCCGCTGGCGTGGGTCAACAGCGGGGGTCATCGACACCCCATGGGGGGTGGGACAGTTGGGGTCCGAGCTTACTATCGACACTCGATCGAAAGCCGAGATGCGGAAAACTGGTCCTCCTTCGCTAAGCCGCCTCCAGCTGCCCATGCACAGGCGTCAATCCTATAGGGGAAACTGTCAGCTTCCCCGGGGCAGGGCAACGATCCCGCCTTCGCTTTCATCTTTTCCAGGAAGGGCCATGCCTTTCATCCTCGTAGTTTCCGTTCCAATATTTCCCCCACCACCTGTGGATTAGCCTTCCCCCCCGATAATTTCATCACCTGGCCTTTTAGGAAATTGATGGAGGCAGCGTTTCCCGCCCGGAAGTCGGCAGCGGGCTTCGGATGCGCCGCAATGACTTCGACACACAAGGCTTCCAGCGCGGCCATGTCGCTCAGCTGCTCGATCCCCTTCTCCTTCACAATCTCGCTCGCCCCTTTCCCGCTCACGAACATCTCGCCAAAAACTTCCCGGGCCTGGCTGCTGCTGATTTTCCCGGCATCCATCAGCTCGATCAATTCATCTAACGCCCCCGGAGGCACGGGACATTCCGTCATCGTTTTCCCGGCAGTGCTGAGCGCATTCTGTAAATCGTTCAGGACCCAATTGGCCACCGTCTTCGGCTTCTTGGAATTTTTTGTCGCCAGTTCGAAATAACGCGCCAGCGCCAGGTCGCTCGCCAGCACACCGGCGTCGTACTCGCTCACCTGGTAGTCTCGAACAAACCGCGCGCGCTTCGCCTTCGGCAATTCCGGAACTCTGCTCCGGACGCTATCGACAAGCTCCGCTGTTTTTACCGGCACCAGATCGGGATCGGGAAAATAACGGTAATCGTGCGCCGCCTCTTTCGTGCGCATCAGAAACGTCTCGCCGCGATCGTCGTCCCAGCCGCGCGTTTCCTGGCTGAGCACCTCCCCGCGCGCCAAGGCCGCGCGCTGGCGCTTCACTTCAAAGGCCAGGGCCCGCCGCACTCCGCTGATCGAATTCAAATTCTTCAGCTCGATCTTTGCCCCCAGTTCCTTCTGCGACTCCGGACGAACCGACACATTGCAATCACACCGCAACTGGCCCTTCTCCATGTCCGCGTCGCTCACGCCCCCATAAATCAGGATCTGCTTGAGCGACGTCAGGAAGGCGAACGCTTCCTCGGGCGAATGAATCTCCGGTTGTGTCACAATCTCCATCAACGGCGTGCCCGCGCGGTTGAAATCAATCCCGGTCGTTGTCTCAAAGTGAAAGCTCCGGGCCACATCTTCCTCCAGATGAATCCGCACCAACGGCACCTCTTTGTCCGGCGTGGCGATGCTTTTCTGGGCATCCTTCGGATAGGCCAGATCGGGCAGTGGCACACGGCCGTTCGTGCCGAGCGGCATGTCATACTGCGAAATCTGGTAATTCTTCGGCATATCGGGATAGAAATAATTCTTCCGATCGAACTTCGAGATCGCTCCGATCTCGCAATCCAGCATCAACCCGGTCAGCAGAGTCATGCGCAACGCTTCGCGATTCATGACTGGCAAAGCCCCTGGCAATCCGAGGCAGGTCGGACAAGTGTGACTGTTGGGCGCCGCCCCAAACTCGACCGGGCAACCGCAGAACATCTTCGACCGTGTCTTGAGCTGCACATGCACTTCCAGCCCGATCGTCACAACGTAATTCATTTCAGATTTTAGATTTAAGATTTCAGATTTGAAGCAGCCGATTTGCGAGAACTGACGAAGATCGCGACCAGCTCATCGGCTTCTCTCAGCAATGGGCGCACCCGCACCGCCGGCATGAGTTTTCCGTCGATAATTAATTCGAGCCACAACTATGTCTCATCCGCCTCTTCCAAGACCACTTCTAATTTGGCAATGAACTCAGCCTTCGAACGACAAGTGTAAGGATGCGCAACGCGAACTTCTTCGTCCTCAGCTTGAGCTCGTCAGCAGTCATCTGAACAATCTGAAATTTGAAATCGAAAATTCTCTATTCCCGTTTCAAAGCGTATTCGAGCGCGGCTGGCAGATCGAAGTTCTTCACTCCCTGCTGGACCGCCCGATCGTTGGCGGCGTCGAGAATTTTGCGGTTCTGCAGAAGATCAAAGAAACGGTGCTGCGAAATAAGATCGGCAATTTCCGGGTCATCGCGCAACGCCGCGATCCTCGGATTCTCCCCCAGCTCGCGCGCTCCCGGGAAACTGAGAAATCGCTGCGCGCTCTCCGGGTCCGAAAAGACTTTGCCAACTTTACCGAGCGTGTCGTAAGCCTGGGTCGGGACGACGTCCGCCTTTTTCACGACGCTCCCCACGCTCCCGAGCTCCAGTGAGTTTTTCAGCCGGGCCAGAGTGGCCAGCAGGGGCGCGGCATCATTCGACTCGTTGATTAGTCCATGGCGAAGATCGACCGGATGCACGGGCCGCGCCGTGGCCAGGGCTGTTTGGGTGGCCGGTTGCTGACGCACTTGTGCGTCCGCCACCGCCCCTAACGACCGCACCGTCACCACCATCATCCAGACGAGAAGCGCGCCGAAAAACAATCCAAGCACGGCCCCGCTCACTCCATAAAGCAGGCGCACCAGAACGGAATCGTGCTGGCTCGTTCGCTTAAACAGCATCGTGCCCAGTCCGTTGATCGACGCGTAAACCAGCAGCGCCAGGATTCCGCCGACCACCATCGAAAGAATCACGTCAGGCATGTGTAACAGGGGCCGGGCCAACGGGCCGAGCAGGCTGCCCCCGAAGTAACCGACGAAGTAAGCCGCGATCAACGCCCCCAGCCGAGCCAGTTGCCGCGCCAGCCCCCGCCGCCAGCCGCGTAACATTTCAAACAGGATAAGAACACAGCCAAACGAGACAAAGACGAGCTGCCAGAGAGAGGAACCGGACGACGCCGGAACGGCCGGGGCTGTGACTGCGGCAAGGAATATCACGTCGTTAATGTGTTTCAGCGACGGGCGCGGCGACCATCTGCGCAAGGGCTCGCTGCCGCAAAGCGTGATCGCACAACACCAGGCAAGTCATGGCCTCGATCATCGGAACGGCTCTCGGCAAAACGCAGGGATCATGGCGTCCGCGCGCGGAGAGCTTGGCCTCTTCCCCAGCCGCCGTGACGGTCTGCTGTTCGCGCGCAATCGTGGCCGTTGGCTTGAAAGCGACCCGGAAATAAATGTCTTCTCCATTGCTGATCCCACCCTGGATCCCGCCCGAATGATTTGTCGTCGTCCGAACGCGGCCGTCTCGCATATCGAACGGGTCATTATGCTCGGACCCCCGCATGCGGGTGGCGCCGAAGCCGGACCCTATCTCAAACCCCTTGGTCGCCGGCAAACTCAACATGGCCTTGGCCAGGTCCGCCTCCAGTTTGTCGAAGACCGGCTCGCCCAGGCCCAACGGAACATTGCGCACCACGCACTCAATCATGCCGCCTAACGAATCGCCCTCGGCGCGGGTCCGCTCGATCAATTCGATCATCCTGGCCGCGGCGGCTGCATCGGGACAGCGAATGACGTTCTGCTCCACCTCGGCCCGGCGCACCCGCTTCCGGTCGACCTGCGCGAAAATTTCGTGCACCTGCGTCACGTAGGCCACCATTTCGAACGTGGGCGCGATGGATTGAAGAACCTTCTGGGCAACCACACCCGCCGCCACTCGCCCGATCGTTTCGCGGGCCGAAGCGCGACCGCCCCCCTGCCAGTTGCGCGTGCCGTATTTTGCCTGCGTCGTAAAATCGGCGTGGGAGGGCCGGAAAGTCATGGCCACATCCGCGTAATCGCCTGGGCGCGCATCCTTGTTTCGAATCAGGATGGCGATGGGCGTGCCCAGCGTCTTGTCCTCGAACACGCCCGAGAGAATTTCGCAGCGGTCCTCTTCCTGCCGCTGGGTCGTGATATGACTTTGCCCCGGTCGGCGCCGGTCGAGCTCCGTCTGGATCTCCGCCGCCGTAATCCCGATCTGCGACGGGCAGCCGTCGATGACCACACCGATGCCCCCGCCGTGCGATTCGCCGAAGGTGGTGATACGGAAGAGCTGACCGAAAGTATTGCCCATAACCGGGAGGATTTTAGACGCCGTCGCCCTCCGCCACAACGTGCAATCCCATAATCGCCTCGCACAAAGGTCGCCAAGGGACACTACGGCACAACACGCCATCCTTTAAATCCGGGGAGCGCACGCGCCCTCGCGTGCCGGTTTGGGCGCCCTCGCCCAAACCAATCTTCAGACGCCAGATTAAGCAAGCGTCCGCTGCCTGAGTTGCGGCGGCGAAGGCGCCACCGCCTGCACGCGCGGGCGCGTGCGCTCCACGGAAAGAGTCTAAACCGCCTCGAAAGCAAATTGCAGGTCGTCGATCAGGTCCCGCACATCTTCCACGCCGACTGATAGCCTAACGAGTGAATCCGTGACGCCGAGCGCCTCCCGCTGCTCTTTCGGGACGGAGGCGTGCGTCATGAGCGCGGGATGATTGATCAGGCTCTCCACTCCGCCGAGGCTCTCGGCCAGGGCAAACAGGTGCGTGTTCTCGAGGAAACGGCGCGTCCCGGCCAGATCGGTGTCCAGCATGATCGTAACCATTCCGCCGAACCCTCGCATCTGGGTGCGGGCCAGTTCATGGTGCGGGTGCGACTTCAGCCCGGGATAACGGACCGACTTGACCCCGGCGTGATCCTCCAGCCAGCGTGCAATCTCGAGAGCATTCGCGCAATGTCGTTCCATCCGCAGAGCCAGCGTCTTTAAACTGCGCAGGGCCAGAAAACTATCGAAAGGGCCGGCAATCGCGCCCACCGAATTCTGCAGGAACGCCATCTGATCGGCCAATTCCTTGTTTTCGCCCACCACCGCCACCCCGCCCACCATATCGGAATGGCCGCCCAGGTACTTCGTGGCGGAATGAATGACCAAGTCGAACCCGGATTCAATCGGGCGCTGAATCCAGGGACTAGCAAACGTGTTGTCCGCCACGGAAATAATCTTTTCAGCGCGCGCAATTTTCGCGATGGCTTCGAGATCGATCAGTTTGAGCAGCGGATTACTGGGCGTCTCCACCCACACCATGCGGGTGTTCTTCTTGATGCTGCGCTCGAAATCCGCCGGGCTCGTCAGATCGACGAACGTGAAATCGAGATTAGCCGAACGGCGGCGTACTCGTTCGAACAGGCGAAACGTGCCGCCGTAAAGATCATCGCTCACCACCACATGCGATCCGCTGTCGATCAGTTCGAGCGCCGTCGACATGGCCGCCAGGCCGGAGGCAAAAGCCCAGCCCCGCGTGCCGCTTTCCAGATCAGCGATGCACTTTTCGTAAGCGAGGCGCGTCGGATTGATCGACCGGGCGTAGTCATACCCTTTATGTTTGCCCGGGCTTTCCTGGACGTAGGTCGAGGTCGCGTAAATCGGCGTCATAATCGCGCCGGTCGATGGGTCAGGTTCCTGGCCGGCGTGGATCGCGCGCGTGGCAAATTCGTGCTGTCTCTTCATATATAGGAGTCTCAATCTAACCGCGGATCTGCCTTCGCCAAGGCTACGGCGCGATAAATGGCGCGGATTTTACGGATGAGGTGGGTGGATCGAGCAGTCCCTGGCTCGATGCTCCAAGTTTGGCGGCCAAGCCGCATATTGACTAACATCGCCCGACGGAGCGGCCGCTCCACCTCCTGTCGATCTTAATCATACTCGCGGCTCAGCCCGGCATGTAGGCTTCGGCGACGAGCGATCGCGGTTGCCCTCGTGTCCGCAGTTTCAAGACTTTCGCTCGCATGGAATGACACTCGACGGAAGCAACCGTTAAGAGAGACCATCCATTTGAGTCGAAGACGACGTCGGACATTAAACAACGAATCGAACTGGAAATCGTCCATGTTGTGTCTCGACATTGTCCCTTGCTCAAAGCTGCGAAGTAACGAGCAACGCACTTCAGGTGATAGACTGAAGCAGGACGTCCGCGCATCAGACGAGTTCCAGAGAGCGGAAGCGGCGGGCCGCCTAATTTAGATCCCAACCGGCGCGATTCAGGAGGTCTTCTGGCTGCGATCGTAAGGAATAATATGATCCCATTCGTCGGCCGACGAACGGGCTACGAAAGCCACGACAGGCTCCGTATCACTCATATTAAAGACCTCGTGAGGCACATCGGGCCTTATATATATGAAGTCGCCGGCTTCGTTCTCCAGAACCTGCTTGAGCCCCGGGCCGAATTCATGGCGCACTTTTCCTTCGAGAATATAAAGGATCAGTTCGAAGCCCACGTGGATGTGGGCATAGGCAACCCCACCCGGCGGGATGGTGGCGATATTGGCTGATAGTTTGGTTGTGCCAACATTCTTGGCCGACATGCCCTGTTTGTAATGAATGCCGTTCCAATCCCGGCGGGCGCCGCCGCCGCGAATGGTCAATATCCCATTGTGATCTTCTACAGCGCTGAGTTGGATGTTGTCTTTGTCGTCCATACGAGGTGGAGGGGTGGAGGGGTGGAGTTGTTGAGGATCTTACCGGCTGCCTCCTCAACCGCAAGATGCGGGGATGGCGGCAGACAATTCGCCTCGACGGGAGAGGCTCCGATTGCGACCCTAATAGTGGAAAATGTCGTCTGAGATCAAAAAAAGAATCGAGCTGGAGATCGTTCACGTTCTCTTCCTCGACATCGTTGGCTATTCCAAAT
This sequence comes from Chthoniobacterales bacterium, assembly GCA_038203615.1. Lineage (GTDB taxonomy): Bacteria > Verrucomicrobiota > Verrucomicrobiia > Chthoniobacterales > UBA10450 > JBBRDU01. The sequence continues at coordinate 931 of JBBRDU010000025.1, read as the reverse complement.
GCCTAACGAACGAACAACACGCGTTGGTTGATAAACTCAATCAGGTTGTGCGCAGCTCGAATGAATTTCAGAAAGCAGAAGCGGCGGGTCGCTTGATAAAAATCCCGACGGGCGACGGGATGGCGTTGGTCTTCTACAAAAGTCCGGAGCAGCCGGTGGAATGTGCGCTCGAGATTCATCGCGCGTTGCAGGCACATCCCGAATTGCGGGTGCGCATGGGTGTGCACAGCGGACCGGTCAGCGCGGTGATCGACGTCAACGAGCGAGCGAATGCCGCCGGCGTTGGGATGAACATTGCGCAGCGCGTGATGGATTGCGGCGACGCCGGACACATCCTGTTATCCAAACGGGTTGCCGAAGATCTCGAGCAATACGGCAATTGGCAAGCGGCAATGCATGACCTTGGTGAAGTGGAAGTGAAACACGGGGTGCGCGTGCACGTTTTCAATCTTTTCACAGAGGAGTTCGGTAATCCGGAAGTGCCGGAGAAATTGCGAAGCGCGAAACCGAAAGAGGAAGGGGCATCCGATGCTTCCGCGCGTCGGGAAGAAGGGTTCTGGGTCGCGGTGCTGCCTTTTAAGTATGTCGGCGCAAATGCCGATCTCAGCGCCTTGGCCGAGGGCTTGTCCGAAGACATCGTCACCGGACTTTCTCGCTTCTCGTATCTAAGAGTCATTGCCCGCAGCTCCACGTTGCGTCTGGCCAAAGACTCGGGCGATGTGCGCGCGGTCGGGAAAGAATTGGGCGCGCGCTACGTTATGGAAGGCAGCTTGCGCCAGGCGGGGACCAAATTGCGACTCGCGGTGCAGCTCGTTGATACGATTTCAGGTGCCCATCTGTGGGCCGAAAACTATGAACGCACCTTCAGCCCGGAGGCGGTTTTCGAACTTCAGGACGACCTCGTGCCGCGGATCGTTTCTACGGTCGCCGA